>JAUYCD010000219.1 GCA_030692375.1 Candidatus Latescibacter sp.
AACCGTCCTGTTCTCTGTTCGCCTTTAACAGACCTTTTGATGCATTCAAGTTGAATAAAAGTTTTTTACTTTTGTCGCCCTCGTCTTAATAAGGGGGGGTGCCGAAGGCAGGGGGGATCTTTAAAGACAGAGGAGTACTTAATTTCTCTTATTTACTGTATGTTGCTGACTTAACGACATAACCAAATAAAAAAAACTTCTCGCAAAGATGCAAAGGCGCAAAGAAAACAGAAAAAGAAAGAATTAATAATTCGGATAGGTTTGCTTGTTTTCGACTCCTGAATCCTGTTTTTTATCTTTATATTTTTTTCTGTCTTCTGTCTTCTTCTTTTCTTCTGACTCCTGTCTTCTTCTTTGCTTTTTTATTCCGACCATCGTCCCATCTCACGGAACTTCCTGATCCGCTTCTCTACGAGTATATCGGGAGAATAGGCCTTCAACTGAACAAGGGATCGGAGAATATCGCTCTTCAACTGCTCGGCTACTGCTGCCGGATCGTTCTGCGCTCCTCCGAGAGGCTCCCTGATGATGACGTCTATGATACCCAGTTTCTTCAGTTCGGGAGCGGTGAGTTTCAGTTCCTCGGCGAATTTATCCTTCTTGTCCGTGCTCCGCATGAGAATTGTGGCGCAGGATTCAGGCGCAATGACCGAATACCAGGAATTTTCAAGCATGATTATATGATCTCCGACCGCGATGCCGAGCGCCCCGCCTGAGCCGCCCTCGCCGATTATGGTTACTACAATCGGTGTTTTGAGACGGCTCATTTCCAGGAGATTCCTTGCGATGGCCTCACCCTGGCCGTGTTTCTCCGCCTCGATTCCCGGAAACGCTCCCGGAGTATCGACAAAAGTAATAATCGGGCGTGAAAACTTTTCGGCGAGCTTCATTATCCGGAGCGCCTTACGGTAGCCTTCGGGGGCGGGCATGCCGAAATTCCTCTTGATCCGCTCGTCGTTGTCACGGCCTTTTTGCTGGCCGATAACCGCCACCGCTATCTCGCCGAGCCTGGCAAAACCGGTTACCATCGCCGGGTCATCGCCGGTGAATCGGTCGCCGCGAAGCTCGATGAAATCGGTCATCATCATGGATATATAATCAAGGGTATAGGGACGGTTGGGATGACGGGCAATCTGCACCCGCTGCCAACTGGTAAGCTTGCCGTATATTTCGGAGCTGAGTCGTTTTTCCTGCTCCTCCAGACGGGCGATCTCACTATGGGTGCTTTCCGGATCCTTATTTTCCCATTCCTCAATCTCGCGGATTTTCTGACGGATCTGGCGCAAGGGTTCTTCAAAATCAAGCAGGTACCGTTCAGGCAAAAATCAATCCTCCATAAAGATGCCGATGCCTTATTTTTACTAAAGCAATGAGGCTTTTGCAAAAGTCGTGTTATACGTAAAAAGAAAACGAGTTTTTTACTACAGCCCCCTATCCCTCGTTCCCTTTCCCCCTGAATGGGGCAAGGGAAGTCGTTGCTCCACAGTCTTTTCTTGCCCCCTCCGGGGGAAGGATGTCCAAAGGACAGGAAGGGGGCTTCTCCCAACAATATAGACTTTTGCAAAAGGCTCATGTATACTATAAATCCATGCTAATATGGGTAGAATTCATATTAAAAGCAAGCTTTATCTGCCCCGCGATTCATGGGGCCAGATACAGCGGTGAATTTGAAGATTCAACCGCGCTTCCGGCAGTTCACGGATGAGCCATTCGGCCAGTGTGGAGGGAGCGAGGGTATTCCACACAGGAGAAAAGAGGACGGTGTTTTTGTCGATCAGCCCGTGTTCCGCGACAAAATCCCGGGCGAATTCGAAATCGCGGCGGTCGGTGAGCACAAATTTGAACTCGTCGGATATACGTTTCCGAGTTAGAACGCTGTGGTGCAGGCCAGCCTTTTCACCGCTTCCGGGACACTTGATGTCGATGACCCGGATTACCCCTCTGGGAAGGGGAGTGACATTAACTGTGCCGTTGGTCTCCACGCTGACACGGCAGCCCCTCTTGAGCAGCCCGGCGGCCAGCTCCGGGGTTTCCCGCTGAAGGAGCGGCTCCCCTCCGGTGATGCAGGCAAAAGGGATGTTATACTCTAGTACCTTCTTTACGATTTCATTTACTGCCATCTCCGTTCCTCCCCTGCGGGCATACGATGTATCGCAGTAACGGCAATGGAGGTTGCAGCCGGAAAGCCGTACAAAGACACAGGGGAGACCCTGCAGGGTGGATTCACCCTGGATGCTCGGAAACAGCTCGATAATCTTCATGGGAAAGAGAATGGGATAAAAAACGGTTTATGAAACCTTGACTGTGAAGCTTCTGTTGTGTATCATATTCGGGTTGTAATCTCTCGCCAAAAATAATGATGTTTGGTACGACTGTCAATCAATACTCTGGAGGCTGTATGAAAGTGGCTCTGGGTTCCGACCATGCCGGTCTGGAACTCAAAACCTATCTTAAGGAGGAGTTGCAGAAACAGGGGCACGAACTTATCGACTGCGGTACTGATTCACCGAATTCGGTCGATTATTCTGATTACACCGTAAAGGTCTGCGCACTGGTACGGGCGCAGGAAGCGGAATACGGTATCCTGGTCTGCGGCACCGGAATAGGGATTTCCATCGCCGCCAACAAACAGAAGGGTATTCGCGCCGCCCTGTGCATGAACGAGTTCATGGCCCGCATGGCCCGTCAACATAACGACGCCAATGTTCTGGCGCTCGGCGGGATGGTGATCGGGAAGCCTCTGGGGCTGGCTATCGCCGAAACGTTCCTGAAAGAACCGTTTTCCGGCGGAGAGCGTCATATCCGGCGCATCCGGAAAACCATGGCATTGGAAGGAGAAAAAAATGGATTTCAAGAATGAGCTCGAGATTTTTGACTTCATGGAAAAGTACTTCTATGCAGGCGCCCTTTCCGACATCCTTGACGAGATGGGATACCCCGAGTGCGCCATAAGCCCCTATTCCATGATCCGCCCGCTCTATCCCGAAGCGGTCTGCGCCGGAAGAGTACGGACTCTCCTGAACGCCCCCGCCCGCACCGGCACGGTGGATCCTTACCGTCTTGCCATCGAGCTGGTCGACAGCCTGAAACCCGGCGAAGTCTCTGTTGCATCTTCCGATAAACCCATCGAATGCGGTATCATGGGAGAGCTTTCGGCTATGGCCATGACCAGGCGCGGCGCCCGTGGGTGCATAGTGGACGGCTATACCCGCGACGCCCGCAAGATCATCCAGCGCCGGTTTCCCACCTTCGCCCGTGGTGTGTCGCCGATCGATACCACCGAACGTGTCATGGTGATCGAGTACGACTGCCCGGTGATCATCGGCGGAAGAAGGGCGGTTCCCGGCCAGATCGTGTTCGCCGATCTCGACGGCATCATTCTCATTCCGAAAGCGGTTGAGACGGAGGTGATCCAGGAGGCGGCCAAACGGGTCAATGTGGAAACCCAGGTACGGGACAACCTCAGCGAAGGCGCAACCATGCGCGACGTGTGGGACAAGTATCACGTGCTGTGATACTGTTTTCGTATATGGCGACATAACGAAAGTCGTCGTCATCGGCAGTTAAAATATACTTTGAACCGTATCCGGGGAGGCTGAAATGCATACCGCTGGGTTTCACTTTAGTTCGTATGGTTTTCTGACGGCATTTGTGTTCATGGCGGCAGTGGGCGCCTGTTTCGCCCAGAAACCGGATGATCCGGCAGTCAGGTATGCGAAGAAGTTCGACATTGTAATTGCCAATCCTCTTGCCCTGAATCGTCCCGGCGAGCCGGTTGTAATTCCCCTTTCTCAGATAATGGCAAAGGCGCCGGATTTCAACCGTAATTTCTTCCGGGTGAAATACAAGGCCGGTATGTTCGAGCCGCTCGACATCCCCTCGCAGATACGGATAATCCCCGACGGGAGAAAAATCGAGGAACTGGTTTTCCAGGTTGATCTCGGGCCTAGTGAGAAAAAGACGGTTGAACTCCAGTACAATCTCCAGGGTTCCGGTCTTCCGGCATATCCGGCCAGAACCCAGTCTTTTGAGAAATGGTATACAGGCGGGGTGAATATCGCCTGGGAAAATGAGCTTGTAGCCTACCGTTCCTACAGCGGCCTGATCGATTTCTTTGGCAAGAGTTATGCCCATCTGCGTCTCCAGGACCTGCCGCCCGATTCCTATCATCATGAGCGGCTCTGGGGAGTGGACCCGTTTGTGATCGGGAAAAAGCCGGGACTGTGCGGAGTGATGCTCTTTGAAGGAAATGACCGCGTCCAATGCTACGGAGGCGGCGAAGGGATTAATTTCATCCACAAGGCCGAGAGCGGCGGTCCCGTGTGTGCAGGCGCGGTGGTCGCCATGGAAAACAAGGGCGGGCCGGTTGTGGAGGAATCATACAGTTTGTATGCCGGGCGTTACTATAATGAAGTCCGGACTGTTCCATCGAAACAACATCTCCAGAAAGGCGTTCTTGTTGCTCCCGGGATGCAGAAGAATGACAAGGAGACCGTTCAGTTCAATGAAAAACAGGGCTATCTCGCGACACAGGTCCTCACCGATGAATATGGCGCCATAGGGCTGGCTCTCATCTGGAATCCGGGCGCTTTCGCCGGTATGGCCGAGACGAACGAGGGGAGATTCATCAAGCTCAAACCCTCACCGGACGGTTCGGTGAAGTATCTCAGTATGGGGGTATGGTACCGTGGAAGCGCCGAACAGCCTGCTTCGATGGATGCGCTTGTGAAGATGGCCGATGAGTTGTCTCAGGGATTCCGCAACCCGCTTCAGGTGGAGATTGGGAAATAAATTAAACGGTTATGTTATTTGGTTGGTATTTTTGAAAATGGTGCAACGTGATTGCACATTTAGATCCTGAAACGAGTTCAGGATGACACGTGTCATGCCGAACTTGTTGCCGCTTCGCGGGAACGATGAAACCGTTTCGGCATCTATACGATCACGAACCTTATATAATGGCATACCCGGGTAAATAAAGCCTATTTTATTCTGTCTTCTGTCTTCTTTCTTTACATCATTTCACATCAGCAAAAGGAGAAATCATGCTGTTTAAAATCAACATCATCGGTCTCGGCATCATGGGGAAGAATGTGGGACGGGCGCTCCTGAGGAATCCCATGGTGAAAATCACCGCCTGCGCCGATCTGAAAGAGGAAAATCTCGAATCTGCCAAAGCTGAGCTTGGTTTCGAGAAATCCTATAACGATTACGAGAAGATGATCGCCGCCGAGAAACCCGATGCGGTTTTCATCGCCACCCCGGATTGGGCGCACTACCAGCCGGTGATGACCTGCCTGGATGCCGGAATCAACGTGCATGTGGAAAAGCCGCTGACCACGAATGAAACCGAAGCAGCCGCCATCGTGCGGAAGGTGAAAGAAACCGGACTTAAACTCCAGGTTTCGTATAACCACCGCTGGCTGGCCCCCTACCATGCAACCTGGAACATGATCCGCGAGGGGAAGATCGGCGAATGCATCATGGGTTATGCCCGCAAGAACAACCCAATCACAGTGCCGACTGTCATGCTCCCCTGGGCGCGGAACAGCTCTCCCATGTGGTTTCTTTCCGGCCACGATATCGACCTGATGACCTGGTGGTTCAATGATGACCCGGTGGAAGCCAAGGGGTATGGAATCAAAAGGGTTTTGAAAGCCAAATACGGCTGGGATACCTATGACGCCATGCAGGGTCTGGTGAAATTCTCCAAAGGCTCGTTCGCGACCTTTGAGTCCACCTGGGTGTATCCGGAAACCCATCCGGCCATGCCCGATTCGTTCATGGAAGTGATAGGCGAGCACGGCCATATCCATCTCGACCGTAAAACCGAGGCTATCGAGATGTCCACACCCGAAGGTTTCAAATGGCCGCGTTCGCTCCTGAACTATAAGGTATTCGATCGCTGGGTCGGCGCTTTCCCTTCCTGCATCAACAGTTTCATCGACGCTCTTGCGGAAAACCGCGAACCCTATGTAACCGCCTATGACGGCTGGCGGTCGACCGCAGTTCTCGACGCCATTCATCGTTCGGCGGATTCCGGGGATACGGTGAAGATTGCGCCGCCGCCTTTGTAAGAGCAAGAATATATTGGAATCTTTGATTTATTCTCTCGCAAAGTTCGCAAAGTCAATAAAGAAAGGAAAAGATTGGAAATTCGAATGAATCACGGAAAATTTATAGTATCTGAATAATTTTAACATAAAGCGAGAGAATACAATAGAAATTATCGAAAAATGCATTTTTCTTTGCGAACTTTGCGGACTTTGCGAGAAAAAGTATTTCAAAGGTTTCATATTGTAAAATAATGTTGGGGTTCGGCCTGCTGAACCCCTACAAAAGAGATCCGGAGAAACACATGCCGCCTCAAACCACTCTTCCCATGACCATATCCGAAGCTCGGGTATATCATCTCAGCGCCCCGCTTGAAAAACCGTACCAGACCACCTTCGGCGCCATGACCCACCGTCAGGCGGTCATCATTACCCTTGGCAATGTCGAGGGTATCGCCGGAATGGGGGAGAGTTGGATCAATTTTCCCCTCTGGGCGCCGTGGGAGAGGGTTGCGGCGTTCACCGGCGGATATTTTCCCCAGATCATCGGGAAAATGGTCGAAGATATTCCGGGATTCGTCCGGGGACTATGGAATAAAAACTACCGCGCCGCGCTTCAGTCGGCGACCCTGGGGCCGGCTTTGCAGGCAGTATGCGCAGTGGAGGCCGCCCTCTGGGATATGCAGGGCAGGATGCGGGGGCTTCCGGTGGGAAAACTCTTTTCGGATACTCCCGCATCACGGGTCAAAATGTACGGCAGCGGCATAAATCCGCCCTTTCTGGAAGATGCCATCCGAGAAGTGCTCGACCGGGGCGTGGAAACGTTCAAGCTGAAACTGGGGTACGGCGACGATGAGGACAGAAAGAATATCCGCCGGTTGAAAGCAATTGTGGGAGCGGAAGGGAAGATTGCAGTGGATGTAAACCGGAGCTGGACATTCGATAAGACCCTGAGCTGGATGGAATATTTCCGGGATGCCGGAATCGTGTGGCTCGAGGAGCCGCTCTCCATCGAGGAGCAGCACCGGTACCCTGAACTGCTCGCCCGTGCCGCTGTCCCTCTGTCCGCCGGGGAAAACTTCCTCATCCCGCCCGGGAGCAGCCTGGCGAACGAGGGAGAAAGCGGGCTGACGTTCAATCAATTCGCTTTGGCTCTCGATATCATCCAGCCGTCGGTTGTAAAAAACTGTTGTTTTTCCGATGCCGTGCGGCTCATGGATCAGGTGGAAAAACAGGGGAAAAAGCTCTGGCCGCATTTCCTCG
>JAUYCD010000220.1 GCA_030692375.1 Candidatus Latescibacter sp.
TGAGAAGGCAGCTCCCTAAATCCCCCAGAGGGGGACTTAACGAGGTAAATATAATAACACGTAAGTGCAACATAGTTAGTAAAATATCTGTTACGTTTTGTTATTTAGTCATTTAAGTCCCCCTTTGGGGGATCTAGGGGGTTGTAGTTTTGAGGTTTACAGAAAGAAAATCCTTTTTTATAAATAATCCGGGTTAACGGCTTTATAGAATGGAGGAGAGTATCAACTATATCAAAAAGGGGGGGGACAACTTGAGATTGAGAAATATTTGTTGTAAAACAGCAGTTTATTTTTTAATGATATCAGCTATTTCATTTTGTTCCGCCGTAACCCACGAAGCACATGCTGCAACAATCACTGTCAATGATTTCACAAGCACTGCGGTCCAAACTGCGATAAACTCAGCAAGCGCGGGAGACATAATCTATCTCCCGGGTGGAACATATAATTTCACGGGTACAGTTACTGTAAATAAAGCTGTTACAATTAAAGGCGCGGCAGAACTCCATAATCTGTGTGTAGTCGAGTATGGTCCTTATATCACTTCCAATGTCCCTCCCAATTGGAATGGGACTCCGTCCGATTGTTATGCCAACACTGATGCGATACGATTGTTCAGTGTAACAAATTCAGATGGAGTGATTTTTGAAAACCTGAAGATTAGGGGCAGAACAACCTCAAGCACAGGAAGCAATCATGATATATATGTCAACGGTTATAACAAGGTAACCATTAAAGGCTGCGAATTGGCGTACTCTGAAAGAGCGGTCTATCTGATAAGTTCATTTAATAATCTTATCAAAGGGAACTACATACACCATAACAATATAGGCGGTCTGGGTTATGGTGTAAGCATCACCGGCCCCACGATGTTGACCGGCGGCTCACAGGCAACCATCCGTAACAACGAGTTCACGGCAAACAGGCATGATGTTGCCACAAACAGTCCTCAAACCAGTTTCATAATTTATAAGAACTATACCCATGATGACGAAGATGTTGAGCACCAGCCGTGTTTCGAATCCCATGTCCAGGGTCTGAAAACCTTAAGGGGTGTTGTACGCGATAATATTTTTGTAAGGACAAGGCCTTTAGCTTACAAATCCGGCAGCCTTGAGATAAGCGGCAATTATTTCGATTCAACATGCGGGAATTCAGACTGGGCTAATGGCGGTTTCGGATACTCCAATATGATCATTTTCGGCACTCCCGAGCATAATGGAGCATACGTTGAGGGAGCTGAGCTTCATAACATCTATTTCGGCAGCAACATCAATAACAGCGGCAGGACCGAGGTGGTTGTAAGTAATTACTTGTACAATGGGGTGAGAAAACTTGTTACATACAATTTATATCACAATGGAAAATTGTGGGAGGCAACATATACAACATATCCCCCCTTAAAAACCGATCCAAGACCTCTTTTGGGTGAAGTGTATGTGACACAGGCGGGTACATCTACAAGAATAGATAAAATTATAAAAAACACATGGTATGACCTCCACGCAATGGCCTGCGACCCCCAAGGTGCGGACAATATAGCAAGAATCGGCATTCAGCTCAGGGATCCAAACGCATATAGCTTGATACCGGTGAATACAACCGGAGAATTCAGGCCGGCTGGTAATTATTTTATTGAGACAGATGGCGACAGTGTATATGTGAGAAAAACCGAAGGTTCCTCCGATTGGACAGCGGTAGCCGATTCAACTCAGGACCTCTATGTTGATACAAATATCTTCCAGTACTTTACCGATGGAAGTCACAGGAAACATTTCGTAATCAGGTTCAAAGTACTTGATAATGCAATACCGGTGGAATGGATCATTAATGGCTATGCTATGGATGCCGAAGGCAACCTGCCGCACAGCCAGGCATATAACACTCAGGAAGGATGGTACCTGACAGTCGGCGATGGTTCACTGGGTTCACTGGGTGTGACAGAAGAATTTGCTCCCGGACTTTTCAAAATAGCTTCTGTCTATCCCAACCCGTTCAATCCCTCTACCACCATTGCACTCGGTCTTCCGAGGGATGGGCATGTCATTATTTCTATTTACAATGTCAACGGCCAGAAAGTGCGCGAGCTGGCAAATTCGAATATGTTTGCCGGAAAGCACAGTTTCATTTGGGACGGCAGAGACAGCAGTGGGCAGGTTATCTCGGCGGGTGTATACTTCACGAGAGCAGAAATGGGGGGAAGTGTTGCAACGAAGAAGATGCTTTTCTTGAAATGACCTGTAAAATAAACCCCACGACATTTTTGGAGGGAGGTGATTCATTAAGCAACGAACAATTCTCAATGTTTTTTCATGAACAATCTCTTAAACAATCTTTAAGAAGGGAAAAGAGGGAACAATGAAGAGAATGTTTATCTTTGCATTGGGCTTGTTGTTCACCGCTTCCAGTATTTTGGCGGCGAATTTTCAGCCTACATTGCTCAAACTCAATGCGCCGTCAAAAATCAAGTACAATTTTGACGGAAAGTCTCTGACGATTCCGGTGACAGTCACGGGAACCCCTGCCGGAGCAATATTCCTTGTGTTTACCAAAGACAAGGCCGCCAAAATCAGTAAAACCCGCAACGGTTTCCTGGGATGGCATTATGTGAACAAGATCGACACCTGCCTGTATTTTTCAGGAGTAAACTCCCTAGCGGTCGGCAGTAACACAATTACCTGGAATGGAAAGGATAAAGGCGGAAGTCTTCTGGGCGCAGGTGAATACACCTATTATCTCTGGGGATACGATAACAAGAACGCCAAGACCCGTGTGGCACACGGCTGGTATCCGTACTATAATACGGATGTAGTAACTATGGGTGCGGGCGGAAAAGCTCTGACAAATCCTGTCATCTATCGGCCCACCTCTCGCTGGACCATAGGAAGCAATCCGGCGGACTCCTCTCTGTTCGAGACCACCAGACTCACCTTGCCTACAGGCTGGACCCAGATATTCAGAACCTGTTTCCACCCGGGCGATCTCAACTATTTCTATGCTGAAGCCCACAATTCGACTACCAGATCCGAGGGGGTTTATAAGTACCAGTGGGTTCCCGGAGGCAATGCAGTCATGCAGACAACCTTCGGTGACAATGGAGGATTCTTCTTCAGTCAGCCGGTTTATAACGGCTCCGGCGTTTCCACTGACGGGACTTTTCTGTATGCCGGCTATTACGGACAGTACGCCGACGGAATCAATAACAAGCTCTTTAAGATCGATTTTGACGGCGCACTCCAGAACACGTTCGATCTCACGGAGTGGATGTACCATGCAGATGATTACAAGGCCGGCGCCCAGAGCGCGGGCGGTCCTACATACATGCCGGAGAGGAATGGTTATCTGTATTTTAACCACTACGGCTCCTGTATCAAGGCCATGGTAAATCCCTCGGCGGAAAACAAAGCGGACCTTTTTGTATGGGTCAACCAGAACGGCGACTATATCAATGACCATAACGATAAACCGGATTCCCCAAGGCCGTGGGTCTGTTTCGATTTTAACACGGGGCCGTATAACTATACCATTTCCGCCGATGCGAACCTGTTCAGCATCACTCCATCGTATGACATGGGAGCGGTTTCCATTGCGCTCATGGCGCCCGACGGCACCGGCGTAAGTTACCTGTCATACGCCGGTGAGACGGCCGGATGGAAATATGGCGATATCTTCGTGGACAGCGGTTCCGCTTTCGACGGCATCTACTGTGATAACGCCGGAAGCGCCGGTGTTAATTATACCGGAGATAAAACAAATGCTTTCGGCATCTGGTATTTGGCGCATGATTCCATGAAAGGGACCATCGGCACCGAAGTGGGGGTCGAGGAGAGCGCGCCGTCTGCCTTCGTAGTAGCGCAGAACACCCCGAATCCGTTTAACCCGAGCACCACAATCAATTTCACCCTCACCAAAGCAGCCAAAACAACGGTCGAGGTGTTTAATTCTTCCGGACAGAGAGTGGCTACCCTGGTCAATTCATCCATTTCTGCAGGGCCCCATTCCACAGTGTGGAATGCTACCGGATTCTCAGCCGGTGTTTACTTCTATACAGTGAAATCGGGTGATTTTTCCAGAACAATGAAGATGACCCTGCTTAAGTAAAAAGCAAAACATCCTTCATGAACAAAGCCCTGTGCATTGCATGGGGCTTTTTATCAGTTATTCCAAAGATGGATGCGGCATCCTGGCTGAAAGAATATGGAAAAAGAAAATGAAGAAAGTTTCCCTTTCAGAGATTAAAGATCATTTGTCCGAATATCTGCGAGTGGCAGAAAAGGAACAAGTTGTCATCTTGCGTCACGGGAAACCCGCGGGCATACTGGTGGGATTCAAATCTGAAGATGATTGGTTTGAGTTCCAACTTGAAAATAATCCTATATTTTTAGAACGTATCGCCTCAGCACGAAAAAATATGCGTGCGGGAAAAGGTACACGATTAGAAGAACTTGTAAAAGAATGATGATCCGGCAAAAAGTATCTTGATGCTGCTAACGCTCTAAAAACCTCACCTGGCCTTCGGCCACCCTCTCCTAATTAGGAGAGGGCAAGAACAAGGCGCATAATGAGTTACCCCCTCTCCTGACTGGGAGAGGGGGACAGGGGGTGAGGTAAATAAACGCCAGAAAATAATATAAAACTTACTTTTTGCCGAGTCATCATCTTTCATCCTTCATCCTTGCTTCAGCAGCTCCCTCATATTTTTCAAACTTATTTCAATCGCTTCCAGCACCGGGCCTTTCGCGGTATCCTGCTCGACAATGTAGCGGGTGACCTTTGCCTTACGGGCTGCCTGGACGATGCTTTTCATGTCCATGATACCGGCGCCCACCGGGGCAAAGCTCCGCTTTTCATCGTTCGCCATATCCTTCATGTGGATCATAGGGCAGCGGGTCGAGTATTTGTTGATGAATGCCGCAGGGTCGGCGTTGGCGTACTGCACCCAGTAGACGTCCACTTCCGCCTGCACCAATTTCGGGTCGGAGGATTCGAGCAGATAGTCGATCAGGTATTTCCCATCAGCTTTTTCGAATTCGAAATTATGGTTGTGGTAGCAGAGCTGCATTCCGGATTTTTTTGCCGCCGCTCCGATTACAGAGAGTTTTTCACCGAACGCCTTGAACCCATCAGCTCCCTTGCCCCGCCATTCCTGGGGCATGGACGGGCAGACGATGTATTCATTTCCGATGGCCAGGTTGAAATCGATGATCGCGGAAAGGTTCTTTGACAGCCCGTCATATCCTTCGTGCGACCCGGCGCAGTTGAGGCCGAGATCATCGAGAAGCTTTTTCACTTCTTTGGCCGAAAGGCCGCCAAATCCCGCGAACTCCACCGAATCATAGCCGATCTCGGCCACTTTCTTCAACGTCCCGGCGAAATCTTTCCCGGCCAGGTCCCGTACCGTGTAGAGCTGAAGGCCGACCGGTGTCTGTTTTCCCTTCTGAGCTTCACTCTCCGTGCTGTGCGACGCCATTAAACCTCCGATCCCAAAAAGCGCTCCGGCTGCCAGTTTTCCGGTAAAATCACGGCGCGTGATTTCATCTTTTTTCATGGTTTCCTCCGATTTAAAAAAAATGTCTGAACCACTGATTCGAATGATGCTATAAAAGATGATGGAAAGAATGAAAACAATCCAAAGAGAAATTGTCTGAACCATGATTTACTTGATTTCATGATTAGCTTGATTTTTATTAATCGAATGCATCATGGTAATCCTTTAACCCCAATACGGTTCACTTTAACGAAAAAGTACAAGATTTTGGTTCTTCTCCAAATTAGTTGGTAAATTTTGCAGTGCAAAATGAGATAACTCTTTGAGAGGCAGCCCCTAAATCCCCCGAAGGGGGACTTTCATCGTTAGGGATAAAAAAAAGTTTTGTTACGTAAATAATCTAACCCGGATTATTCATAAAAAAAGGCAGTGCATCAACTAATATATTGTATTATATTGTAGTTAGACAAATAACGACGAACAAACACAATACAAATGAGTTGAGCCTGCCATGAGAGAAGATACCCAACTTTCGCTTA
>JAUYCD010000221.1 GCA_030692375.1 Candidatus Latescibacter sp.
AACATGATAATGGCAGCCCGGTTTACAGGCCAGGCTGCTTTTTTATGGAAATTGTTTAAGTCGTTAACTCAGCAAAGGTGATCATCCGAAATGATAAGATCCCCCCTTACCCCCCTTATTAAGGGGGGGGAAAAAAGAAAATTGTTCATAGAACTATGAAAACATTTATCAGGATTTGACAGAACCCTCTCCTTAAATTCCCCCCTTAATAAGGGGGGATGCCGAAGGCAGGGGGGATATTTAATGACACAGGAGCATTCAATTACTATATATTTCTGACATAACGACATAACCGAAAAAAAGATAATCTCTCGCAAAGTTCGCAAAGAAAGAATTTTGGGCGTTGGACTAATTTCACTCAACTCTATAAATTATCCCAAACTCATTATGGTACACCTCCCGAAGCCCGGGGAACTTGTCATCGATAGTGATAAGACCGCGGAGATACGGGCGGGCGCCCGCCTCGATCACACTGTAAAGGATATAGCGGACTTTCTGCTCATGGCAGAACTTCACCAGCTCCTCGATGGTTCTGGGCTTTTCCGGAAACATCACCGGATTCAGCCCGGCATAATAGGCTGTATGGGGTTTGCGGGCGATGATCTTCTGGGATTTGTCCGGCTCGGCCTTTCCCAATGCCAGCCCCAGGTCCTTAAGGAAAGTTGGGGACTGCTGGATTTCCTTATAAAGCTTCGGCACATTGATAACTGCGCCGGAAAAGGTCGTCAGAACCAGCCCCGCCAGCATGAGCCTTGAGAACCACCGGAGAAACCGGGGCCGTATCCGGACTGTGAACGGCCAGACTGCCGCAGGTATGTACATAGCCAGGAGAAAGAGGGAAAAACGGGCATTATAGAACACGATGGCCAGGATGAGAAAATAGAACACCCCGAATGTGAAGTATCTTATCTGACTCCGGATCGGCCGTATGGAGACAAGGAGAAGTATCATTCCGGTTATTACGAAAACACCGAGCCTCCAGTTCACCAGCTCTTTCATATCGTTCAGAAAATGCCCGGCCATGTTCGAAAGGGTGTGCCTGGTAAAATAGACCGGGTTATAGAGGATGATATCTCCGATGCCGGTAAATTGTTTGGGAAGAGCATCGGTCCAGTTTTCATAGGTGACACCGGCTTTCCCCAGGCCATAATAATCCATCATGACGTTGACATAGTTATCGTTATGAATAGGATTTCCGGTCGTCAGGGCATTGGGAATGAACCAGGGCAGACCGGCCGCGACGAATACCGCCAGCCAGATGCCGAGTTTTTTGAGCCGTCCGGCGAGCGCCTCTTCCGACCATATATAAAAGACCGCGGCGCCCGCAACGATGAAAGCGCCGTTGTACCGGGTCAAAAATGCGATCATCCCGAAAACAGCCGAAAGCACGAGATCGAGCTTCCCCCGCCCGCGGAAAAGAAAGAACAGCGAGAGCGCGCAGATAAGCATGAACGGCATATCCGAACCCGCCTGGTAGGTGAAGTGTAAAAACATGTAGTTGGACATCACCGCGAACAGGGTGAAAACTGCGGTCAGTTTATTGAAAACAGTTCTGACCAGAAAGTAAAGAACCGGCAGGAAAAGAGAGGCGCTGACCAGATTTAAAAGAAGGCCGGCGGTGAAAAAATCTCGCACGACAAGATAGAAACCGGCCAGGAGGAATGAATAGACCGGTCCCTTAGCCCCGTAATTCGACGGTGAGAAATGCCCGGCCAGAAGTTGTTTCGCAGTGGGATACAGCTCTGCGTAGAAATCCGTCTCAACTCCAAGTCCGCCGACTGTGTGGTAGCGGAAAGTCAGCCAGGCCATGATGATGAAAAAAACCGCGGCGGCAGCCCAGGGAAACCACGGCTCGATTTTTTCCGCCGCTTTGACAATTCCCGGCGGGCTAACCACAACCGGAGCAGTTTGAGGACGAGGACGTTTTCCCTGGTCGGGAGGAAGTATTCTTTTTGCCATCTAGGATACCCCAATAATGATATACATGACGACATATTTTACTGCGTTTCTTTTCAGAATAGATGCCGAAACGGTTTCATCGTTCCCGCGAAGTGGCAACAAGTTCGGCATGACACGTGTCATCCTGAACTCGTTTCAGGATCTAAACACTTTTTCACAAGCTTTTAAACTAACATGAACATATGGCGTTTGTCAAGTTTTTAGATACAAAATACTTGGAACTTCCCGCCTGCATGAGTATTATATAAATATCATACAAGTCTGCTGGATAACGGAGGAATTGTGAAACTCAGCATCGTCATTCCTGCTTATAATGAACGGCAAACGATACGGGAGATTGTCAGCCGCGTTCGTTCCACCCCGTTCGATAAAGAGATACTGATCATCGACGACTGTTCTGTCGATGGAACCCGGGAAATTTTGAAAGAACTGGAAAAGGAGCCGGATATCCGCGTTTTCTACCACCCCATAAACCGGGGCAAGGGCGCCTCTCTCCGCACCGGTTTCGGACAGGTAACCGGCGATGTGATCATCGTCCAGGATGCGGATATGGAGTACGATCCTTCCGATTATGGCATCCTGCTTGAACCAATCCTGTCGGGCAAAGCCGATGTGGTCTACGGTTCACGGTTTCTCGGGGGACCGCACCGGGTTCTCTATTACTGGCACTCTGTGGCAAACCGTATTCTTACCCTTTTTTCCAACATGATGACCAATCTCAACCTCACCGACATGGAAACCTGTTACAAGGTTTTCCGCGCAGATATAATCCGGAATATTCGGCTCACTTCCAACCGTTTCGGCATCGAGCCGGAAATTACCGCCAAGATCGCCCGGCTCGGAGCAAAGGTCTACGAGGTCCCCATTTCCTACAATGGACGTAGCTACAGCGAGGGAAAGAAGATTGGCTGGAAAGATGCTTTGAGCGCGTTCTATTTCATCCTCAAATTCAGACTGTTCTCCTGACATGCCCTGGGAACATCACGATACTGGCGCCGAAACACTGCGGCGCATGAACGCCCTCGAGCGCTACAACGACTGGATCATGGAGAAAATTCAGCCCTGGGTGGGAAACCATGTTCTGGAGGTAGGAGCGGGTATCGGTAATTTCTCAGGGTATTTTTTCACCCGTGCGAGCCTGATTCTGACCGATGTACAAGAGGAATACCTGGACGCTCTCAGGAAAAAATTCGGCTCTCTTACCAATGTAACAATCGAGCGGTACGACCTTGATGATTCTGCGGCGCATCTCCGGAATCGAACCATCGATACCATCCTCGCTCTCAATGTGCTGGAACACATCCGTGACGATGTTCACGCGCTCCGTGAGATGGCAACCCTCCTCGTTCCGGGCGGAAGGATCATTCTGCAGCTTCCCGCACACCGTCTGCTCTTTGGAACCCTCGACCGTAACCTTGACCATTTCCGGCGCTATACCAGGCGGGATATCATACGAAAACTTACCGAAAGCGGTCTTGAGCCGGAGCATATTTCCGAATTCAACCTGTTCGGAGCGCTCGGATGGTTCACCAGCTCCCGTATTCTCCGAAAAAAAATCCTGTCTGAAGGACAGCTCGGATTATTCAACCGGCTCACTCCTCTGTTCATGGCGATCGAGAGAAAATTCCCGGCGCCCTTCGGGCTGTCCATCCTTGCAGTGGGAAGAAAAGTTTGAAAACAGAATATCTTATCCGGGCGATCGATCCATCCTACCGCTTTCGGTGGGAACTCTACGACAGTATCCTCAAACGTCTGATAACCCCGGAAATCCGGTGGCTGGACGCCGGCTGCGGGACGAACCTGGCGGTGCAGGAGTTTCCCTGTAGTCTCAATGTAGGCATGGACATGTGGCGGCATCCCGGGCTTCTCCGAAATCCCGGCGCGTTCTTCGTGGCAGGTGATCTTGAGCACATTCCGTTCAAGAATGGGGCGTTCAGCCTGGTATCACTCAACACGGTGGTTGAGCACCTGGAGAACCCGGCGCCGGTTTTCCGGGAGATTCACCGTGTTCTGGCCCCGGATGGTCATCTGCTCATCCATACCACCAACATCCGGTCGCCCATGATTTTCCTGGGGAAAGCACTCCCACAGAGGCTGAGGCGTCTCCTGTTCACCCGCGCGTTCGGAGCTTTGGAAGATGATATTTTCAAGACCTATCACCGGGCCAATACCGCGCATGCCATGAAAAACATACCCGGATTTAAGGTGGTGGAATTTCACGCGGTGCAGGATATCAACCGAACCCGGCGCTCAGTTTTTCTTGTCCTCTTGGGATACCACCTTGTATCGCTGCTTCCGGGACTGCGATGGCTGCGTACGAATATGGTTGTGCTTTTGCGAAAGACCTCCATAGTTGGTAAATTTTGCAGTGCAAAATGAGATAACTCTTTGAGAGGCAGCCCCCTAAATCCCCCGAAGGGGGACTTTGCATCGTTAAGGATAAAAAAGTTTTGTTACGTAAATAATCTAAACAAACCTCAATCTGTCAAGCCTCAGCCAAAGGCTGACTTGCTTGGGCTTGACAGCAACTAACAACATATTTCAATACAGGGTTGGATTGAGATCATTTCCTCAATGCAACCCTTATATGTAAATTTCTTTACCCACTTTTTTGGCGAAGAACCTATTTTAAATACATCCTCCTTAGTCTTATCGATGAATCCCAACTCCCACACGCCTGCAATAATCATGGATCGGGCACTGGGAACACAGCGGCGAAATAGGTTTACAAAGATTTTGACCGAACGACACCAGGAGGTCGTTAAATTCAATCCAATATTTTCTCGGCAGCTTTTCAAGAAGGGCAAATTCAGTTTCGTTTGGTGTTTTTGTGGGAACATACCCCCAGCGGTTTACTATGCGGTGGACATGGGTATCCACACAAATGCCTTCTATACCGTATCCGAGAGTAAGCACCAGATTTGCCGTTTTACGGCCCACTCCCTTGAGGGTCAACAGCTCTTCCATGGTATCCGGTACCTTTCCGCCATACTTATTCACAAGGGTACCGCTGACCTCCTTAATCGTACGAGCCTTGTTATGGTAAAAACCAGCCGGATACAGTGCTTTTTCTATCTCTTCTATCGGTAACTGCGCCATGGCTTCCGGTGTCTCGGCCAGCGCAAACAGACGATTCGATGCTTCTCTCGTCACTTCGTCCTTGGTTCTTAAACTGATTAAGGTGGAAATGAGAATACGGTAAGGGTTTCGCTCTATCTCTGCTATCTCGGTTACAATCGGTCTTCTCCACTGTGCGGACGTTTCGCGGAGTATGTGAATCATGTCGTCAATATCATATCTCACGGTAAATCCCCCCTGTCATACAATTCCTGTTATGTATTGTTAAGTATGCCGTAAACATATATATTTCATGATTATTTTAAAAAACTTTTCTAACCCGGATTATTCATAAACTTACATAAGTATTTTATCAACTTATTTATAAATAAATACTTATACCTACTTTGAGAAGGCAGCCCCCTAAATCCCCCATAGGGGGACTTAACAAGGTAAATATAATAACACGTAAGTGTAACATAGTTAGTAAAATATCTGTTACATTTTGTTTTTTAGTCATTTAAGTCCCCCTTTGGGGGATTTAGGGGGCTGCCTTCCAAAATTAATAATAAGTATTTGTTTAAAAAAGAGTTAAGAAAATGTCGTAGCAAATTTATGAATAATTAGGGTTAAATAAAGTTTATTAAAAAAGGGCTCTTTTTTTTCGTTTAGACCCTGAAACGAGTTCAGGGTGACGCGGTCATGCCGAACTTGTTGCCGCTTGGCGGGAACGATGAAAGCGCAGCGCATCTTTTAGCAACCGTTTCGGCATCTCTATAAGACGAAGCGATCGTATATTTAATCACCGGAAAAATTACCCATAAATCGGAACTTGTATGAAACACGTTTTTTCGATACTATTTTTGTTAACCTCTTCCTCTTTCGCTTTTTCGGATGCTTCCATTTCTCCTTCCCTCTTTTTCATGAGACAGGCGCCGGTACAGAGAACAGTGAAGATTTCGCAATCCCCTGCACAGACAGCCTCCGTAACCATAAAATTTTCTCTGCCTCCGGAAATAAAACTTCTTGAAGATCTTGAGAATCACGGCGTCCGGTTTAAACGTGACAACGGAGTCATTCTCCATTCTCTCCATATTTATCCGGCCGTAATAAATTTGGACAGTCTTTCATCGATTGCGCGATTCCCGGAGATCGAAAAAATCGAAGACTGTTATCGGCCCGCCGCATCATCCACTCTTAATGTTTCCAACCCTCAGGTACAGGCTTCGAAAGTATGGTATTCCGTTCCGAATACCACTATCATTGACGGCGGCGGTGTGACGATAGCTGATATTGATACCGGGATCGACATATTTCATCCCGGTTTTTTTAAGCCGGATGCAGGTTCTTATCAATGGATCGATGTAAATCATTCCGGGGCGTTTGAAAGCGGAATCGATTGCGTCGACCTCAATGGCAACGGTTTATCCGATCCTGGCGAGAATCTCAGATTTTACGACGCCTCTTTCTCCGATCCTCTCCAGATTATGGAACGTACGACCGGTGTTTACGATGCCGATATCGACTGGCTGTATAATGATGCAAATAACAACGGCGTCAGAGATTACGGTCCTTCTGCCGGATTTGGAGAAACTTCTCCTTCCTTTGGAGAAAGACTTTTCATTATCCAGGACACCAACAATAATAACCGTCTCGATCCGGGAGATAATTTGATCGGTCTCGGTACTTCAAAGATCGCCGCAATATTTGACAAAAACGGAAAGCATCTCCGGGGCAAGAATCTCTTATCCACCACCGGCGATCTTTCGAATCATGGCACCGGCGCCTGCGGTATCGCTGGCGGTCAGGTTCCCGGCAGAAGGCTTACCGGCATGGCGCCCGGCGCAGATTTTATCATGATCAATCGTTTGGAAGTCGATGTGGTTGAGGGTGTACTTTGGGCTAAAGGCATCGGAGCAAAAATATTCATGTATGAATACGGTTCCTGGGTGTTCGAGCCTTTGGACGGTTCTTCCAATGTCGAAACGCTCATTTCCGACCTCTACCAGAGCGGCTGCCACCAGTTTACCGCATCGGGCAATCTTGCCGGCCCGACACGAAAAAAACATTCCGCTTTCACACTTCCCGGCGGTTCTCAGGATTCTCTTGTTTTCCGGGTTCCGGATTATAACATTACCGAAGTTTATATCAGCATTATCTGGAGAGGAAGCACCCCAAGACCGGTTATTTCCTATAAATTTAATGGTTCTTTCATCGATATTACCGGTGATATGGTTAAACATACAGTGGGGAAAATTACCGTTCTATCCGGATATGAATATAGTTCACGCGGCACATCGAGAATGGATATTCTCATCTCATCCGATGTAAAAATTACCGGTAACCCTTCTCTGCTTTTCACCAATAATTCCAAGAAAGACATTTTTATTCATGGATATATTGCCGATAATGTCACGCAATGGGTGGACGGCGCTCAATTTACCAATTATGTGACCGACAACGGAACTGTCTGTTCTCCAGGAACGGCTTTGAAAGGCATTACAGTCGGCGCATACGATCCCCGCGGAACCCGTAATATTCAGGGTGATATCAATGATTTCAGCTCCTGGGGAAAAACGGTGGACGGGCGACGGGCTGTGAGCATCACCGCCCCAGGGGACATCGTTTACTCTTTGACTTCTCATTATAATACTAATAACCCTCCCGGCGGATACCTGAATTTCGGGGGTACGAGCGCCGCACTTCCCCATGTTGCCGGCTGCGCCGCCCTCCTGGCGCAGGCAAAGCCGGGCATTTCACCGGATGATCTCGGCAAAGCTCTTCTTAATTATGCGCTCAAAGATAATTTTACCGGCCCGGTTCCGAACGATATATGGGGATATGGCAAACTCAGGATTTATGATTCATTCCATGGTTTGAATATGGTTCCTGTTGCAATTGAAACCTCCCGGCCCTCCGCTTTTTCAGTTTCAGAGGGGTACCCCAATCCGTTTAATTCGACAGTCAATTTCTCTATGACTCTTCCCCAAACATCCTCCGTTGACATATCGATCTATAATATTCTGGGACAAAGAGTAAACAAGTTTGTATTAACGAATCGATCCGGTTACTCTACATTTTCCTGGGATGGAAAGAATGAGCTGGGGAAGACTGTTTCCTCAGGTCTCTACGTTCTTGATTTCTCTTGTGCGGGACAGTCGAAGATAAAAAAAGTAGTATATATGAAGTAACAATCCAAATGAATTACCCGCAACAAGCTGCGATAATCCCCCTGTCACCGAAGGTGACATCCCCCTTGCTAAGGGGGACAAAATAGAAAAACCATTCTACCGCCGATGGTATCGGTTGCCCCCCTTAATAAAGACAGGGGGGATCCTACCCCGCAACAAGCTGCGAGGAATTCTGAGATTAAAACTGTAGCAAAAAAAAACCGCTGATAAACAGCGGTCTTTTTTTATTCATACTATTTTACTCAGAAATCCTTGAACTGCTTCTTTACTTCACCCCAGGAAGAGTTCTTCACATCAATCTTCTGGTTCACTTTGAAGTAACGCGTTCCGAGAAAACGTGTCTTGGCCGTTTCATCGGCGACAGTCACGGAAACCGCTACGGTCAAAGGATCAGTGGTTTTGAAAGTAGCGACCGTTCTGAATATGGCAAAGTAAACCAGGCCCACGGCTGTTTTCGCAGCCGCTCCTGTCCCGGACATGGCATAAGAGACTTCATAATTACCTGGAGTATTTAGCGGGTTTTCCACTTTAAGCAACCCACTGCTTCCAAGAATATTTGTTTCAGTTGGCGGCGTGATAGATGCACCATTAACAGTTATGATATCATTATACGCATCGGGACCGGAAGTCGTTGTCCTGAATTCCGCTTTTGCCACATCCCATTCCATTTTTACTGTCAAGCCCTTGGCGTTATCCCAAGCCTGAGAATAGACTTTGAATCCGACCTGCGTTGTGAGTCCAATGTTTTGGGCTGCCGCGTCTGTCGTTACAAACCCTTTGGTTGCAAGGTCCGAATCAAGCAGAAAGTAAGCATTCTGATTGAACTGGGCCATCGCTGTGTTTGTCAGGAAGAGCGTCAGTAACATCGTACCCAATACTGCCGAGATTTTTCGCATAGTATCTTCCTTTGCTTGCTGAAAAGACAGAAAAGGATGGGAGCTCTTGTCGAGCTCCCATCCCCTTCGATGCAACTACTTGATAAGGTTCATCTTTACAACCTTGCTGTAATTGCCGGCATCCAGTTTGTAGAAGAACATACCGGAAGCAACGGTCTGGCCGAAATCGTTCTTGCCGTTCCAGACCACCCGATAGAAGGAAGCAGCCTGGCTCGTGTTGACCAGAGTGCGAATCTTCTGGCCGGCCATATTGTAGATAGCAAGTTCAACATGGCTGGTCTTGGGTATCGAGTAAGTGATCGTGGTGGACGGGTTGAACGGGTTCGGGAAGTTCTGATTCATGGCGTATACGGTCGGCAGAGCCTTCAACGTAACAGCCGGAGCGCCGGAAACAGCGCTGACCACGTTGTTGATGGCAACTTCCGCATTCACCATTCTCAGATTCATATCGCTGTTCAAGCCCTTGGACTTGAAGCCCAGAGTGATGGTTCCGTTGAACTTATCATTCTGGAAGTACGAAGCGACATCAATTACACCAGGTTTGCTCTCGTTGGCAAGTGAAAGCCCAACAAGACCATTGACGCTTTCCTTGACGAATTCGAAAGCCTTGGTATCGTAGTTAAGGGTGAACGCCACGCCATTATAGGCGGCCGCATCCTTGACATTGATGTTCACGAAGTACATGGAGCTGTTTTCGTTAACCTCAGCCTTCAATTCAAACGGATTGCTGACAGTCTGAACAGCCGGAGTAATCTTCTTGGTGCTCGCGCCCCAGTTGCTTCCGAGGACTACGAGATCGCCCAGATCGACAACGCCGTCTTTATTCAGATCGAACAGCGAAATCCAGGTGGTTGTATCGGACTTCTTGGTGTTCCATGCCTGGCCGAGAAGCACCAGATCAGCAAGACCAATAGTACCGTCGGAGTTGAAATCAGTCCCACTAGCGCCAGCGATTGCAGACATCCCCAGCATGTCGGTGGTCTTGACCAGATGGTCAGGATTGCCGTCAACCAGTTTGATGTAGTAATCGTACACAGTGGTTCCCGGAGTAGCAGTGGCATCCAGGTAGGAAGTGGAGCCGGGTGCGCCGAATCCAACCAGGGTGAAAGTTGTCGTGCCTTTGACAGCGCGATAAATTTCATACCTGTCCACACCCCAGATCGGGAGTGTGAGTCCGTTGAAATTGTAACCGGCTACTATTCCGTGATCCGCATTCGGAGTCCAGGAAACCGTGATGCCGCTTCCCGGAGTATTGTCCGCTGAGAACACGGTGAGAGCAGACGGAACGATGTCATCCACCGAGCCGCCCACAGCCACGTTGCTGACATCGGAGAAGACACCTTCAGCAGCCTTGTCCACACCGTTCAGAAGCTCTGCAACCTTCGCAGAACCGCCGGAAGCTGGACCAGTGGCAGCGGAACTTCCTGCCAGTGTGGTAGCGACCAGTTTCCACTGCATGGTGCCGTTCTTAACGGTTGCAACTACAGTCTGCTGCTTGTTGTTCGTGGGAAGCTGAGCAGGATCAACAGGCCAGATCTGCGCCCAGGCAGTCCACAGCGTATCGGGAGCGACTGTGCCTCTCTTTAACAACTGGTACGATTGTACCGTGTTGTAGGCAGTAGCGCCGGTCATCCCGGGATGCTGAGCGGAAACGGTGAAGTTGACATACACAAATCCGCCGTTGTCTCCCGGTACGTCCGTAACCGCCAGCGCTGTAGGAGCGCCGATGGTGACAGCGTCTTTCAGGTAGTCGGCGAAGACATACCAGGTCGCGACAGCGCCGCCCGAAATCTTGCCTGCCTTCAGAGTTATAAGGCCGTTGGCCAGAGGCGAAGCATTGACCGTTCCGGTGAAGTTGCCGACTGCATTGGCAACTACCGTCGCAGCGGTCGCTTCCAGACCGGCTATGTCAACCAGTTTGACCGATATGGAATCCCCGGCGGTAGCAGTACCGGTGAACGCCACTTTGGTCACGTTAACATTGTTGATCTGCGCCATTGTAGAGGGCACATTATTCAACACAGCCTTGGAAACCGCGATTGCAGGCGGAGGAGGCGGTGTACCAGCGGTTACATTGAACACGCCGGAAGATATGCTGGAAACGGCAGCATCGGAAACCAGTTGAATCTTGGCTTTCAGATTGCTTCCGAGAACCGCAGTCCAGGCAAAATTGCCTGCTGAAGCAACCGTGCGCTTTACAGCAGTCCCCCAGGTAACGCCGCCGTCAGATGAAATGAAGGCGTCCACTGAGTCTGCGGCAACTGTATTGGCCGATGTCCACACGAAGTTGACACTTGCGAGGACGACAAAAGACTCACCCGCAGTCGGATTGCTGAGAGCCAGCATCTTGACCGCAGGAGCGTCGGCGGAAACATTGAACACGCCCGCCGAAACAGCCTTGACCGCAGCGTCGGTAGAAAGCTGCGCCTTGACCTTCAAATTGGAACCTGCAACTGCAGTCCAACTGAAAGCCCCGGCAGAAGCCAATGTACGGGAACCGGCTGCCAATGTCCAGGTAGACCCGCCGTCAGCAGATGTATACACATCAACCGAGTCGGCGGCAACCGTATTGGCGGCTGCCCACTGCACAATGACCGTGGAACCGGTCTTAAACGCTTCGCCGCCGTTCGGATTGCTCAGAGCCAGCGTCTTGGCGTTTGTGACAATATACGCCGTTATTGGCTTAAGGCCGACATTATTGGCCGTCGTAGCCGTCTGAGTGTTTAGGACATTGACAGTAGCCACGTCTTTAACCAATCCGGCGAGTCTGAAACCAATATAGCCGGATTCACCAACGGGCACTAAAGTATTCTGCCAGATTAAATCAACAACTCCTGCAGTCTGGTTAATGTCCTTTATGATTGACGGAACACCAAGATTGACAAGACTTTCGCCGAACATGATAGTGAAATCAGTACCTATCAGTTCATTACCCGTAATAGTTCCGCCAGTCAATATATTGGAAGTATTAACTGTTTCGCTGATGGTGACCTGCATGCTTGTGGTCCCCGTCATCTTGGCGGACATTATTGCGGGTCCGGCGGTATCGGTTGTCGTTCTCGTTACAGTTATAAGTCTGTTCGGCTTATAGTCCGCAACGTTTGCCGCAGTGTCGCCTGTAATCGTGATCGCAGGAATCGCCTGGGTATCGCCTGCGGTCTGATCAGGACCAGACAATTCCTTAACCATGAGCCAGAGTGTGTTATCCGAGGCGGTGTCGCCAACGTTTATTACTTTCACCAGTTCATCTGCGGCGAAAGCAATGCCCCGTGCTACAGCGTCGGTCGTAGCAGTCGTCTGCTCGGCCGCGGTGCCCACGAAGTTCAGACCGATAACCGTATATCCGGCGACCGCCCAGTTTGGCAGAGCGGTGTCAAGGGATATCTTGGCGCCTCCGTTATAACCGGTGAGGGCAACGTCGTCAACCGTTTCGCTGAACGTAAGCTTGATATGGTCGACCCAGCCGTCATTATCCACATCCTTGGTCTCGGAAGATATAAGCATGGGAGGGATGACGTCGTTGATGGTAACATTTATGATCTGGAGATTGTTGCCAGCAGTACTCATGTCCTTTATGTTACCGAGCACCGCAACCTTGAGCGAATCACTCTCTACATCATAGACGAGTAACGTTGCGTCGGTTGTAAGTCTGGCCTCATTATCGGTCGACGCGCTATTATCCACCAAACCGGCGATCGCAGCAGCATTCGCTCCCGTGTTGTATATATTGACGTATGCCAGGTCTGTAGCAGCAATAGTATTCCCTACACCTGTTCCCTTTACAAATTCGGAAAACGTCAGGTAGATGTTTGTGGAGTTAACCTGACCGACCGCCTTGACGATAACAGGATCTGCTCCGTCTGACGTTTCAGTGAATACTGTTACCGAAGTCATCAAAACTGGCTGCCAGAAAGTTACCCAGGCGTTGCCGGCAGCATCTTTGATACCGCCCTGGCTTGTGTAGGTAAGATTCGGCTTCTTGTCAGTATCCCAGGGATGTGAACCGTAAGCGGTAGACGCATCCTTATTGGACATGCCCGCGATGGATAAAACAGTCGTTCCGCCGCCAGTTATCAGGGCTGTTTTAAGGTTCATTGTGTTCTCAACAACACCCGCCGTTATTGCCGGGGTTGCGAAGGCATTCCGTGCCGCCGCCGAGTCTGCATAAGCAATGCTCACATTCTCGGAGTAGGTGATGAAAAAGCCGTCGATATAACCGTCGGGAATACCGACGTCGCGGTCGCTGGTCGAGAAGTCCTCTGTGGCGACTGCATATGCAACGGGCGGAGCTCCGTCTGTGGTTCCAGTGAAGGTCACAGTAGTGAGTAAATTGCCCGCATTGTCTTTGAAGTCGTCGGAGCCATCCTGAGTGATGGTGAAATTGGGCTTGGCACTGGTGTCATACCCTACCTCACTGAAGAGCAGGGTCAGAACATCTCCCGCCGCGATCGAAAGATCCGCGGACTTGACATACCCGACAGGATTTCCGACATTGTTGTCCCAGTTGGCATCGATAATAGTGCCGGCCGGTGGGCCGGTAGGAATGTTGAGGGTTACCGCTTCGCTGAACGTTACAGTAATTTTGTCAATCTTTCCGTTCTTATTGGCATCGCCGGTCACCGCAGTCTTAATTACCGGCTTGGCCTTGTCACGTTCTGTGGCGGTAGCAGCCAGAACATCATTGAGCTTGGCGTTGATGTTGCCGGAAATACCTGCAACATAGCCGTTCTGTTTGGCATAGGTCGTCTGCGGTGTAACACCTGTATCCATGGTGGAGCCTTCAGTAAGGAACAGGGTCAACGCAAAAGGACCGTCAGATGAACCGCCTCCGGAGTTGTCAAGCCCAAGCTTCGGGAGACGGGCGGAATTAAACGTGTAAAGCGCAACCGTCCATCCGCCGTAGTTCGCAACCGTCGCCGGATCCACGTAGTAGTCGAAGAACACGACTGCACGGTCGAGTTTCCCGTTGCCGTCCCAGTCGTATAACTCGATGCCGCGGTTGGTTTCATCAACCTGGGGAGTAACATACGAGGAGATAAATTGGGTTCCGTCGTATGCAGGGTTGCATACTCCATTGCCGCCGTCCTGATACGAAGTATTATACCCCGTAAGAGTTCCCCACCAGTTGAACTTGGCGTCGATCCCGGTGAGGGAGCTCGTCGCTCCGACAGTTAGATGGCCGCCGTTTCCATTCGAATCGGTTCCGGTGGTCATCGGGTACTGGATATTGTTGTAGTTGATGTGAATGTTTGCTTCGTTCACATCTGCAGTAAGCCACTTGTTAAACTTGACTGCATACTGGTTGTTCCCGTTCGTTGCAGTCGAACCGAAGTGATTGCCCTTGATCAAGATGTCTCCGGCCGCGGCTAAAACACCAGCAACCTTAGTACCTGCACTGTTTGCAGCCACATCCGAACCATTAGTACTTTGGATCAGGATGGCGTTGGACTCGGTGAATTGGTTGACCTCGATTCTGATGTTATTGATGACTTCATTACTCGGGGTCGCGCCATCACTATGAATCTGCAATGTCGCCTTGCTTACCACGTTCCCGGTGACATTCAGACCAGTCAGAGATGTAACCTTATCCGACGAAAAAATCATAAGGGCGCTCGGAATGCCGCCAGCGCCGTTGACGCCGTTGAATGTGTTGCCGAGAATGTCCATGCTGGCGACAACTGCGGCGCCAACAAAAGCGATACCTATGTTGCCGGGTGAATCGATGGTAAAAGTGCAGTTTTCAATCTGCCAGCCGCTCACAGCTCCTGCAAACTGAACCGCAGTTAACGCAGTTGCACCGGACTTGAACGTGGAATTGTACAATCTGGCGTTATTGATTCCCGTTGCGACTAATACAGCTGGAGTCGCAGCACCTTTGCTGCCATTTAAGGAGATA
>JAUYCD010000222.1 GCA_030692375.1 Candidatus Latescibacter sp.
TGAGAAGGCAGCTCCCTAAATCCCCCAGAGGGGGACTTAACGAGGTAAATATAATAACACGTAAGTGCAACATAGTTAGTAAAATATCTGTTACGTTTTGTTATTTAGTCATTTAAGTCCCCCTTTGGGGGATCTAGGGGGCTGTAGTTTTGAGGTTTACAGAACGGAAATATTTTTTGAATAACCCGGCTAGTAAAGTTCGCACAGAAACAACGGGGAAATAAACTAAATGACTTTTTTTGCGAAGATCTATTAGAAAATAGCAAGAAATAATAATAACTTCGGAGGAAACACCATGTTCGGTAACCCCAAACGTTACATCCGAATGAGTATAGACGCAGCGCGCTGCGTCTCTCTCCTGGTAGTTGCAGCGCTCCTGGCCTCGCCCGTGCAGGCAGCCAAGGCCAAAAAAGAAGCTCCCCTTCAGGACCAGGTTCTCTCCGCCATGAAGAACGCGACTCGGTACATGGTCGAAACGGTCAGTACGAACGGCGGGTATGTATGGAGCTACCTGCCCGACCTCTCGCGCCGCTGGGGCGAGATGGAAGCCTATGACACGATGATCTGGATGCAGCCACCCGGGACCACGAGCATGGGCCATCTTTTCCTCGACGCTTATCACGCCACCGGGGACCCCTATTTCTTCCAGGCGGCGGAAAAGGCAGCCAACGCGGCCATCTGGGGGCAGCTCGACTGTGGCGGCTGGAATTACATCGTGGACTTTGCAGGCGACCGCTCCCTCAAGTCCTGGTACAACACCATCGGCAAAAATGGCTGGCGCCTGGAGGAATTCCAGCACTACTACGGCAACGCCACATTCGATGACGATGTCTCATCCGATGCGGCTAAATTTCTCCTCAGAATGTACCTCGAAAACCTGGACCCAAAATACAAGTATCCTCTGGACAAGGCCATCGACTTTGTGCTCAAGAGCCAGTACCCGATCGGCGGCTGGCCTCAGCGCTATCCTCTCAGGTATGATTTCGTCCACCACGGAAAGCCGGATTACACCTCCTTCTTCACTTTCAACGATGATGTGGTATGGGAGAATGTAAATTTCCTCACGCTGTGCTACCTGACCCTGGGCGAGGAACGTTTTCTCGATCCCATTAACCGGGGAATGAACTTCTACATCGTCACCCAACAGGGTGCGCCTCAGGCTGGCTGGGGCCAGCAGTACACCATGGACCTCAAACCCGCCGGCGCCCGGACATACGAGCCGAACGCTCTCCTGCCCGGCTATACCGCAGTTCATATCCGTCTTCTGGAGCGCTTCTACCGCCTCACCGGCGAGAGCAAGTTCCTGATGGGTATTCCAGCGGCGCTCGACTGGCTGGAGAAATGCCGTCTCCCGGAAAGCATGTCCGAGGGAGGGAAGTACACCCACCCGGTCTTCGTGGAAATAGGCACAGACAAGCCGCTTTTCGTGCATCGCAAGGGATCCAATGTCATCCACGGCTTCTATTATGTGAACAACAGCGATGCTCTCCCGAACGTTCATTACGGTATGAAACAGAATTTCAATGTGGCTCAGCTACGCAAGGAATTCGAGGCTCTAAAGGCGATGACCGTGGAAGAGGCCACGAAGGACTCCCCGTTCCTCCACGGCCGGTACACCGGCAAAGTGATGCCGCAGAGATATTATGATGTGAAGAGCCAGAGCTTTACCGCTTCCGCCATGAACTACTCCAAACGCCCGGCCCCGAGCGAGGAACAGGTAAGGAAGATTCTCGCGGCTCTCGACAGCCAGAACCGCTGGCTGGTGAAACATGAGGAAACAAGCCATCCCTATATTGGCGATGGAGTCAAAACCGAGCCGACCGACGCCTATGCATCGACAAACATGGGCGATGAAACCGACACCTCGCCCTACCGCGACACTTCCGACCAGGACTACATTTCCACAAATGCATTCATCCGGAATATGACCGTCCTCATCAACTACGTGAATGCGATGAAAGGGCAGCAGAAATAAAAAACAAGGGGATGTTATAATGAAAAAGGGGCGGGCAGGAATGTTCGCCCATTTTTTTTGAAATAAATGTATTGACAAATATAGTGACAGGATTATATTATAAGAAATGATATTTTATTGTGACAAAATTATTGACATAATACTTCATTGTTACTTCTAAACTGAAGGAGGTGACCAAAAATGGCACGTGGACGCCGTTACTCCAGTTCCAGACATAGCCCTGGCCCGATGACATCACTGAGGGGGTTTGATGGGGAAGTACCAGAATCTCGTAACAACATTCCTTCACTCAACAAGGAAACTTTAGTAATAATACTAGTACTTGTAATTGTTGGGATTATTTGGTTCCTTCGCCTTGTACATTGGATATGAGGTTAAATGAACACGAAGGTGCCGGACAATCTGTAATGTACGACTTATTATTGCTCCGGTGAATAAACAGTGAAACTGGAAAACGTCATGCCGAACTTGTTTCGGCATCTATTGTAAAAAGCGGGAAATTGTTTTTATACATAAAGCAGGCTTTGTCTCTTTCCTCTCACTCCACCGCCAGTTTCTCCCTCTTGAACCGTTTCATCGAAAGCATCACCAGAACCATATCCAGCGCAAAAAGAAAGCCGAAAATCACCGCAGCCGCATGGACACCGTTCACCGAATCCAGCCAAAGAGAGATGCTTTTCCTCATCACTGAAGGCAGCAAAGTGTAAAGCATCGTGGGGAGAACGGAAATGATGATAATCCCGAAGCTCAGTGTCTGCAATGCTTGACGGACAGTGGCGGCGCGGAGCGAAACGAGAATCCCGGCGCTCACCGCGAACCCGGTCCCCAGAATGGAGGCCAGCATCCCGACAGCAAGAAAGCTGACCGGGAGAAAAATAATTCCTCCGCCAAAAAACCGGAGATTCACCGTGATGATCCCGGTAATGATGATGAGGAAGGTCATGACGAGGGCATACAGCATGGAGGCGAAGAGTTTTCCCAGCAGAATGGCGGTGTCGGAAAGACGGCTGGCGAGAAGGGTCTCCAGGGTGTGACGTTCCCGTTCACCGGCGATGGAATCAGCGATGATATTGACGGCCAGGAGGAGCGGAATCCAGGTCCAGGCGATCAGAGAAACCGGCGATTGGATCCAGGCTTTCCCGAACTGCAGCGGCATGACTATACCGAGAACCAGGAGCGGGACTACCATCATAAGAACTGTGCTCCGTGAGGAGCCGCGCTGGTGGAAATATTCCTTAGCCTCTTTCCAGATGACAGTCAGTATGTCCGATATCATTTTTCCTCCTCCATGAGAGTGAGGAATGCCTCCTCCAGGCTCGCTTTCCCTTTGCGGACTTCCTCTATTTCTGCTCCGGCCTGTACCAGGAACCTTATCACCGGCGACATGGGGGCTTCTCCTGCAGAAGCGATCCAGAGACGGCCGTTTTCATGTTCGACTGATTCTATATTGGGACGTTCTCGCAGGGATTCGAGCATCCCTTCAGTGAAACCCTGCCCGATTATCTCCGTGCGGGCTTTACCGCTCCGGGTACGGAGCTCGTCGGGATGACCGACAGTAATCAGTTTTCCACGGTTGATCACACCGACCATGGCGCAGAGCTTTTCCGCTTCAGTTAGGTTGTGGGTTGTGAGAAATATCGTTATGCCTTCGCGCGCGGACAGTGCAGCCAGGTCGTCGCGCAAAGCAGCGGATGCCACCGGGTCGAGACCGGCGGTCGGCTCATCAAGAAAAATCAGTGAGGGACGGTGCAAGATCGTCCGCGCCACCGCCAGTTTCTGTTTCATCCCGCGGCTCCAGGTTCCGACCCGTTCGTTCCGACGTTCCCAGTGGCCGAAATGGGTAAGCAGCTCCCGGATGCGGGCCTGGCGCTCCGGGCGGGGCATGCGCCATGCCCGGCCATAGAACTCGAGGTTATCCCCGGCGCTGAGACGCTCGTAGAGGCCGGTGTATTCGAGGAGCGCTCCGGTTTTTTCCCGTACAGCCCCTGCCTGGGAGCGTATTTCGCATCCCAGCACCTCTGCATGGCCGCCGGTCGGTTCGAGAAGCCCGAGAAGCAGCCGGATCATGGTGGTCTTTCCTGCGCCGTTCGGTCCGAGAAAACCGAAAACAATCCCGGACGGCACTTCCAGAGAAACATGATCCACCGCACGCACCGTTTTAAAATCGCGCACGAGATTGTCGGTTCGTATAGCAAAGGTATTCATACGGATTTACCGTGCAGCTTGTTGCGGGTTAGGATCCCCCCTGTCCTTCGGACATCCCCCCTTATTAAGGGGGGTAACCGTTACCATCGGCGGTAGAATGGTTTGTCTATTTTATCCCCCTTCTATGAGACAAGTCAAGAGGAAAGTGTAAAGAAGCTACCAATAGAAACATCTTACTTTTATTGAAGTCGGGATGTGGTAATGTGGTAAACGGCAGTATCGTTTTCCACATTTCCATATCGATAATCGGTTCGAATTAACCTTACAGCCT
>JAUYCD010000223.1 GCA_030692375.1 Candidatus Latescibacter sp.
AAAAAAACAAGAAGTAAAATCTTGTAAAATCTTGTAAGATGATCCGGTAAAAAGTGTTACAAAGCTTTCAGTTCTGTCGAAACCTCACCCCGCCGTCGGCCACCCTCTCCTAATTAGGAGAGGGTAAAGACATGTCACGCTGAGAGTTACCCCCTCTCCGGACTAGGAGAGGGGGACAGGGGGTGAGGGTTAAAAACAACAGAAAATAATGTAAAAATTACTTTTTGCCGGTTCATCTTGTAAATCCTGTCTAAAAAGAATCTTTTTATTATCTATCTATTTCCACCTCCCGCACCACCCGTAAGCCCACCTCCTTCGAATCCGAATACCACCAGATGCTTTTGGGCGACTGAGGGTCGGTTACCATCCAGGCGTCATGGTCGGTGCGGTCGCGGGCAGCCGAGCGGAGGTCTTCCGGGCTGCTCGCGTAGGAGCCGCCGCGAACGACATGATCATTTCCCGAAGCGGGGCCTCTGGGATTGACCATGAGGCTTTCTGAGGCATTCTCTTTGTAGGTATCCGGGGAATACCAGTCCAGGCAGAATTCCCGGACATTTCCCAGCATATTGTAAAGGCCCCAGGGATTTGGCTCGTTCGTATAAGGCGGCTGGGTTTCCAGCTCACTGTTGCTCCTGAACCAGGCATATTTACGAACAGAGCTGTCGTCGATACCGAACAGGCGGTTTTTCAGAGACTTACGGGAGAGTTTCCCCATATCGGCGGGAAAAGAGTAAGCGCCCGGTTTTCCGGCACGGCAGGCGTATTCCCATTCCGCCTCGGTGGGAAGACGGTATTTCCTGCCGGTAACTTCCGAAAGCCATTCGCAGTACTTCGCTGCGGCAAACCAGGTCATGGTGAAAGCCGGCCGTGAACCCTTTCCCCACCCCTGGTCGGGAGCGCCGTAAGGCGGGGTCGGGCCGGTAACCGCATCGAACCGTACCGAATCAGCCGATGCGGTCTGTGATCCCTCCGTTTTCTTCCCGGTTGATGTTCGGGAGTAGTAGACATCGAACTCCCGCCAGGATACCTCGGCTTCTCCCATCCAGAAGCGGCTCAGTTTTACCCGGCATGGAGGACCCTCATCGGTACGGCGGCCCTGTTCCGAATCGGGGCTGCCCATGAGGAACGTTCCCCCGGGGATGGCGATCATGTTGAAGGTCACATCGGAGCCGGACATAATCTCACTATAGTTTTCAAATTTACCGGTATCGGGAGGATATATAGGACGCTTGCTTTTTTCCCCTTCAGTCGGAACCTCCATGGCTTCGGTCGGCTTCTCACGGAAATGTCCGACATCGAGATGGCAGTTGATGCAGCGGATTTTGTCACTTGTCCGCATATAGTATTCATGCGCTTTGACGCCCTTCGGGGTCAGGTCGAGGCTGTAAAGGTCAGGATGGCATTCAAGGCAGGAGCTGTCGTAGGTATAGGTGGAGGCGTGCTGCAGAGTTGATTTCGCCTCCCAGTTGATTTTTTTTACATCCTTGAAATAGTAGCTGTACACATCCCGAACACCCAGCCGGGTCTTTTCAGTCAGATAGCTTACTCCTCCGGAAGGAAGATGGCATTCGGCGCAATGCACCACCATCCCTGTCTTATTCTTGTAGTGGGTCGATTTTTTCCAGGAAATCACCGATTGTGGATGAGCATGGCAAAGGAAACAGAACCGATCGGTCGAAGAGTAATGAATCCCGCCGTATCCCAGAAAAGTAATACATATACCGATCCCGATACCGAGAAAGATTTTATAATGCCCGCCAATCCCCCGGATAAATCCGGGAATCCGAAATGCCATGTAGTTTGTTTCCCCTGAAGTTACAATCCCCCCTTAATCCCCCCCTTATTAAGGGGGGAAAGAACCACCTTAAGTCCCCCTTAATAAGGGGGATGCCGCAGGCAGAGGGATATTTTTTTACAGTTCTCTCATCCAGACATTCCTGAATTTCACCGGATGATTGTGGTCCTGCAGGAAAATCGGGCCGCGCGGGGCTTCTGCACTCCGTGGGCCGCCCGGAGTGGAGCCGATCTCCACATTGTCCTGGATGAGCACGCCGTTGTGGAGGATGGTAACCCGCGCCTTTTGGGTAACCTTTTTGGCGGAATCGAATTTCGGCGCATGGAAGATGATGTCGTAGGTCTGCCATATTCCGGAGGGCCTCGAAGCGTTCACGAGGGGCGGATACTGTTTGTAAATCGCCCCGACCATGCCGTCGATATAGGTTTTATTGCCGAAAGAGTCCAGCACCTGCACCTCATAGATTCCCTGGAGGTAAACGCCGCTGTTGCCGCGGTCCTGTCCCTCGCCCTTGGGCGGAAAAGGAGTGGCAAATTCGATGTGAAGCTGCATGTCGCCGAATTCCTTTTTGGTCATGATGCCGCTGCCTTTTTTCACGGTGAATGAGCCATCGCCTGCAGTCCAGGCCGCCGGTTTGCCGTCCGGCTGCACCCATTCGGAAAGGTCCTTGCCGTTAAAGAGCACGACAGCATCCGAAGGGGTCCGTCCCTCAAGGGCGTTCACCACATTGGGTTCCTTGTCCTGTGCAAAAGCCGTCATGCCAGTGGTCAAAACAGCGGTCAAAAGACCCGCCGCGCATGCCGCAGCCATCATCTTCATTTCCTGCCTCCCGGTTATGATGGGTGAAAAAAAACGGTTTGCTGTAAGGTATGAATTTACGTCATTAGGGAGAGTCTGTCCATGATTTTCTACTTCTTTCCAAATGTCGCGCCCGGCCAATCGTCGGTGCGGAACGACGAAGCGGGCAGGCCTTCCTTATTATAGAGATTGCAGACGGGGTTGCTGCTCCAGGCATAGCGCACCGCCGCCGGCTCTGTAACCTTGTCGCTCCAGACAAACACTTCGTTCCCATCGATTTTCGCATCGGCCCAGACGAACTTGCGGTCGGCCCCGGCGATGGCGAACCCCTTGAGCGGCTCGTTGCTGCGTGCAGCAAGCCCGCTCCCGATGCAGTCGAAGCGCAGGCGGATTTTTCCACCCTCCGCCGTCATGGATTTGTAGAGCGGCCCGGAGTAAACGATATCGCGGCCGTATGCTGCCTTAAGCGCGGCCAGGGCGGTCCGTCTTCCGGCCTCCTGCTTATTCTTGTAATGGACATCCTCCGCCACTCCCAGGTCAAGGGTGACCGACAGGCCGGTTTTAGGGAGCGAGAGCGCCATGAGCTGGGCCTCCCGGGTCTCAGCCCAGCCGTTGTCCACCGGCTCCTTGTCCGGGTTGTTTACATTGGCGAGCTGCACCACGATGAACGGCAAATCAGCTTTTTTCCATTGAGCGCGCCAGTCGTTTATCAGGGTTTTGAGCAGCGTCCGGTACATGTAGCCGCGCCCGGAATCGCCCTCCCCCTGATACCAGACCGCGCCTGTGACCGGGAATCGGGTGAGCGGGGCCACCATGGCGTTATAGAGCCAGCCTGGCGCCCAGAGCGACCTGTCGAATCCTTTGGGCGTTGCGGGAATGTCGCCGTAGGACTGTCTCCGGCTCATCTGCACGAAACAGTACTCGAACCAGCCGGACACCGCCTCGTAGTGGAGAAGCATCTCCCCGGGCTTGTCGTCGATGATCTTCTCCCAGCCGCTCAAGAGATACTTCGTCTCCGGGTCGGCGGCAAGCGCCGTGCGGCTCATCCATGTGGGGATGTTCGTGCCGCCCCAGGCGGCCAGCACCAGGCCGATGGGGATATTGAGAGTCTTCTCCAGTTCTCTCCCGAAATAGTAGCCCACTCCCGAAAACTCGCCAACAGAATGGAAGGTGCATTCCTGCCACTGGCCGATGCAATCAGCGAGCGGATCGGCAGCAGCGGTTTTCTTCACCGTGAACAGCCGGATTTTTGGATGGTTCCCGGCGGCGATCTCCGCCTCCGGGTTGGCCGAGTATTTCACCGGCCACTGCATGTTGGACTGCCCCGACAAGACCCACACATCGCCGATGAGAATATTGTAGAGTGTAACGGCATTCTTCCCCTTGACCGTCATCTCGTACGGCCCGCCCGCGCTCATTGGCTTGAGGCTCACCTTCCAGAGGCTGTCGGCACCGGCCGCCGCGGAGAGTTTTTGCCCGTGGAAAGTCACTGTCACCTTTTCCCCAGGATCGGCCCAGCCCCAGACCGGGTACTCTGCATTCCGCTGGATCACCATGTGGTGGCCGAGGAAGGAGGGGAGGAGGACGGAGGCGTGGAGGGGGGTGGTGCAAACAAAGATAACTAGACACTTTATGATCATTTGCCGGTACGAATACATTGATTTTCCCCTAAAAGGCGTGTGAAGAACCCTGTTCAATTGATAGATGCCGAAACAAGTTCGGCATGACGTCATCCTGAACTCGTTTCAGGATCTACATGATAAAAAAACCAACTTTTTCACAAGCCTTTTAAAAATATGGCTGGCTAAAATATTTCAATCAAGATCAGCCTTCAGTCTATTTATCATAAACACGATTTCCCGGTAGCACTTATCGAAAGAATTTGCCCTCCGCGCTGACTGCATGTCAAACAAAGCGGTGAGAGCAGGCTGATCGAGAGTTTCAGAATATGAATGGTTTGACGGCATTTGATGACTGAGCCATTCTTTCGCGCCTCGAATTTGTTCCGGGTTGTCCACTGATGTCAATGTTTCGGACAATCCCCTTTTACCCCTCAGCGATTCGGCGGCGGCGATGAACCATGCCTCGTATTCCTTGTATGCGAGAACGACCGAGATCAGCATATCTGAACGGGTAGAACGAGCGCGGTTAAGTAATGCATGCGCATCAGTCTTTGGGCATCCGCCATCCCAGTCACAATCTATCAAGATCAAAATACCGCCATCGCCGCCAAGTTTACGGGCCGCCAGTTCGACGGTTCTTTCCAATTCACCTGTTTTTATCAATTTACACGCAGGTACTCTTAATGAGTGGATATCTATGGTTATCGCGGGATCTATTTCCCCGGTGATTCGCCGGATAAGCAAGGGTACGGCTTCTACATCACCATATCCTTCGACGATTGCAGCAATTCGAATCTCGTTCATTTCGGTATCCCGCCAAAAAGCTCAAGTTGCGCGGGAGATATTTTTTTAATCTTCTTCGTATCCGGGCTAAGTTGATTAAAACGCAACAATTCACCTGCAGTATAGAGTCGATCTTTAATCGCGCTTCGACTGGAAGGATCAATAGGCCCTATTTTTGTATCGCCGTTTTCGTTTACGACTCCGAGAATCCAGTCATCGCTTATGTCTTTGTCATCGAGAATATCCGGGCTGTGGCTGGTCACTCCAATCTGAACATTCCTGGAGGCTGCGATGAGTGCGTCACGAAGAACACCTGCGGCTCCGGGGTGCACTGCAACTTCCGGCTCCTCAATCCCGACGAACGGAATACGACGTTCACCCTCACCAAAAGATTGATACAAGGCTGTCAGAACGCCAAGGGCGCGGAGCGTTCCGTCGGACATATTTTCAGCGGGAAAACGCCACGGTGTTCTATTAGTCCCCACGACCTGACGAAATTCGAGTGTTTCTTTCTTGCCCATATGTTTAACCGTAACACCCCGAACACCGGTCACAATTTTTGAAAGAAATTCCATCACCTTGCCGTAGGCTTCTTTATTTTCTCTTTCCATAAGGTTCAAAACACTTGCAATATTCTGCCCGTCTCGGCCCAAGAGAATACCCGTGTCAGGGGGCTGTAATTCCCTGATATTAACCGGATTGAAATTGTAAAATCCCATATGGGAGAGAGCATCGTATACTTCACGAAATCCGGGAAGGCCCGCTGCAGCAACAAGATAAAGTCGATCAGAAGCTACAGGGGGCATAACCCTCTCACTGGATTCAATGAGTCTGCCTTCTTGTACACGGTAAAAGTTGTGATTGTTTAATTCTGACCCGAAAACATGGCATTCTTCGTCTTGAACTTCAAATCCCCCTTTTTTCATTGCTCCGACACTAAATGCGAACCATCCCGTACTGTTTTCCGTTATCGTGAATTCGAGGCGGATCCCAAAATTAGTTGGATGGCCGGAAGAACGGCGGCGAACCTCATTGATGCCGCCACGGTCCCGAAGCGCATGTTCCAGACTCATATTAAGCGATTCCGCTATAATTCGGAGCGCATCGAGAAAATTACTTTTTCCTGCGCCGTTCGGTCCTACGAGAAATGTTAAGGGACCGAGTTTGACGGAACAGGCGGCGAAGCTTTTATAGTTCCGAAGAACGACTCGAGTCAGGAAAACGGAATCATGCATCTTCTTCCCCCAAACGGACACTGCGTGCTTGTGAAAATCGATTTTACACAACTATCTGATATTTTTTTTATACATGACAACATAAATAAATACGCATGTTTTACGTGTTTAGATCCTGAAACGAGTTCAGGATGACACGTGTCATGCCGAACTTGTTGCCGCTTCGCGGGAACGATGAAACCGTTTCGGCATCTATTTTGAAAAGAAACGCAGTAAAATATGTCGTCATGTTTTAACCCCCTATAATTTCATTTAAACCTTCAACAATATAGTCTACTACATCAGGTGAGAGGTGGGAAATTGTTGCGATAACGTTCGTATTTGAGAATTTTCTGCAAGCTTTTTTATTTTAAAAAATGCCGCCGCTCAATATTCCGGCCATAACGCTGCCTCTGAAGAAAAGCCTTCCTCTGCCAGGGCTTTTTCTTCTTCAGGATTCAGTTTTGCACATTCTCTTTCGAGACGGCTCCGATAATCCAAATTGTTGAATTTGTCAATCGGATTTGAAGGGTCATTACGATCAGAATAGCTCAGGTATCGCCTCCGTTGTTATACCATTTTTCATCATAAACTTCCCTTCTGCCCCCACCGTCTTTCCCATCTTCTCATACCACCCCATATCGAACGTCGCGCCCGGATTACAGAGAACGAGCTGTTTCTGCATGAGAAGGAGCGCCGCGGTTCGGAGGTCTCCGACCCGTTTTATCTCGGCCGCGGGGAAGATGGAGAGCAGCTCGCGGTCATAGCCGGGATCGGCGCCGTTCAGGTCGGCGACTACTTTATCGGCGCGGCCGAAGACAGCGCTGGCGAACGCGGCGGCGAGGCCAGAGGCCCCGAAACCGGCGACTGTGAGCGGACGCTGCGGATAGGTGGAGGTGATAAATGTCAGGGCGGTAACAATGTCCTGGATGGCGTTCAGGCGGTTGTCACGGTTGTAGGCGGGCGACCAGCTCCAGGAATCGTAGACCTTCGGGGGGATGGAGGAAAGCCCGGAGGCAAACCCGCGCACCCGCCAGACCCGGTAGCCTTTTTTCAGAAGAACCTGCACCCAGGGCTGAATTTCACTGCCGTCAGGGGAAAGGAATCCGCCCGCAGATTCGGGGAGTACGAGCAGGATGTTCCCGGCGGAAAGATTGCCGGAATTCAGCGATTCAAGGATAACGCAGTCCCCCCTGCCCTTGCGGGAGAGGGTGACAGTGCGGAAGGTGGCAGACCGGAGGTTTTTCACCTCGCCGGGACGGGATGCAATCTCTTCCGGGGAAGGAATGTCCACCGCCAGGGCGAGGGCCAGCTTCTCACGGAAGGTTTTTACGAAACCGGCCAGTTCGGCGAGCGATTTGGGGAGCATGGCTGTAAACTGTTTCTCGGAAGCGGCTTTCCAGTTTTTGATCACATCGAGGCCGGAGATGGCGCTCTCCGGGAGCAGGAAATCGGGGAATACCCGCAGGTCGCCGAGCGCTTTTACCTCGGGAGGAACGGAAACCGGCACCGCGATAGGCGGGAACGGGCTTTTCAGATGGCGGCAGAACCAGTCGTAAACCGCCGCGCGGGTCCGGGCGTTGTAGTTATGGCCGCCCGGGATATGGACGTTTTTTATCATGTCTTCGGCGTTATAGAGGGAATAGTACTTCCTGAGGATAGGATACTCACGGGTGGGGGTGCTGTTGGTCCAGGGGTCCTCGGTGGCGGACATGAGGAGAAGAGGTTTCGGGGCAAACGCCGCGCAGAGCTCGACCGTGGAGGTGTCCAGCCACAGCCCCGGCATGTTTTCGCAGCGGCAGCCGGGCTGTTTCTTCGCTCCGACGATATTCACCGGCGCGGCAACCTTGATGCGCTCGTCCGCGGTCATGAGAAGAATGGTCTGGGTCGCCCCGCCCGATTCGCCGGTGCAGCCGATGCGCGAAGGGTCGACCTCAGAAAGGCCGGTCAGAAAATCCAGCCCCCGGATGTTGTTCCAGAGCTGCAGGCCGCCCAGGGTGAATCCGTAAAGCTCGGCCTCCGGGAAATCGAAATCCCCCCAGAACAGCCGCTTTTCGTATGGAAGGGGAACATCGGCGGAGAGACGGGCGCGGCTCGATCCCGGATTATGAGGGAGCTGCATGGAATCCCCGAATCCCACCATGTCCAGGCTGAGCGCCACGAATCCCATGCGTGCGAAATCCATGCACCGTCCCGGAATGGAGCAGTCGACCGAATTCTGCAGGCGGCCGTACTGCCAGTGCCCGTGCGGGGTGATGACCGCCGGATAGGGGGGAGTTCCCCTGGTAGGGTGGTACAGGTTTCCGGTCACCAGGAAACCGGGGAGGCTCTCGAAATAAACCTTGGCGACTGTGAAGCCGTCCCCTTTACGCTCATCGAACACTTTGGCGTTCAGCGGCGTTCTCTCCGGTTCCGGCCAGAGACCCGCCCGGAGGAGAACGGTCTCGCGCAGGAGTTTCTTTCGCGCCTCCCACTGGGAGAGGGATTTCACCGACTCCAGCTTCAGGTCGTAATGGTCGGGATCACGGAGCATATCCAGGCGGGTGTCTTTGCAGGATTCCTGTGAGATACCGTCTGCCGGTTTCAGAAAAAAAACCGCCAGAATGAAAATCGACGATAACACGAACCTGAAAGAAAACCGCCGCCGGGTCATTGTGCGCTCCTTTTGTGACTAGGGGACTTTGGATTTTGGGCTTTGGACGTTGAGCTATTTTTTTTATTCTACCTGCTTCAAAATAAATTCCGCGATTTCTTGTATTTCCTTTTCATCCGGGAGCGTGGAGGCGAGCAGATTCAGCACGCCATCCTCATGGATGCGCTGCCTGGCGGGCGGATAATTGATGTCGAATACCCAGGACATCTGCATCAGGGTGAAATCCACTACTGAGCGGATGTTCTCGCTCGATACGGTCTGACGGTTTAAGATTTCATCGAGGGCCAGGGGATTGACCGGTCCCTCAGCCTGGATCCAGAGGGCTTCTTTCAGGTGATCGCCAAGGTTGTTTTTTCCGATTCTTTCACGGATGATGCGGTAGATATCGAGCTTGTCGGCGTCACGGACCAGTTTTACAAAAGGCAGGGAATCAGGGTTTACCACTGAAGGAATCGTTCTCCTGTTGTGGAAGAGGATGCCATCCAGGATCTGACTGCGGGTTGTTTCGGAGCAGGGCGAAAGCACCCCGGATTCTTTTACCGCAGCGCATCCCTGTGCTCCGTGATCCACCGAATCGGCATCGACAAACGTTCCATACTCGGCGAACTGGGAAAATCGCCCGACATCATGAAGGAGACCGAGAGCCGCTGCTGTGAGGCGATCTTCGCTGCCCCAGTCAAGCTCTTCCGAAAGAGACCGGCAGATTTCCGAAACCTTTCTTGAGTGAATCAGTTTCATAGGTATAGGGGAGTCAGGGTTGCCGTTTTCTCCCAGGAACCCCTCCACATAGTAAAGAAACCATGATCGAATTTGATGAAACGTGCTTGAATTCATGGAAGAAAGATGCTCCTGTTGCTATGCATGACGTATTTATCGCGCAAGATGCCGAAATGGTTTCATCGTTCCCGCGAAGCGGCAACACGTTCGGCATGATACGTGTCATCCTGAACTCGTTTCAGGATCTACCCGCCCGGATATGTTTTTCCCTCATGTATCATAGTATATATCATGCAGGGAAAGCGAGGAAAGAAAGGTGTCCGGGCAAGTCCAGTAATCGGAGTTTTGCTCGCTGACATCACGGTTCTCCACTATGAGAATCCGTGCATCGTGAGAGGAAAGAACGCTGTGCCAGACAGACTTCTTTATATTGATCGCCTGGAAAAGCTCGAGCTCCACCGGTTTCACCGAGCCGCCGTCCGGCCCGCTGTCTCCCACCAGCATGATCGCTCTTCCGGCCATAAGTACGAATGCCTCGTCGCTCGTGTTGTGACGTTCGATATAACCGACAAAGGGGCAGCCGTTATAGGCCGCCGCCATCCAGTCGTGCCCGCTTTCGAAAAGAGGAGCATATCCGGGTTCCCGGTAGATGCCGAGTTCATAATTTTTTTCCAATGTGGTTTGCCTTCCTTATGATTTCATCGAAATGTACCGATAAAAAGAAAAGAGTTGCCGGTAAAATCGTGTGAAAGGATTTCCCTGATTTTACAGCAGTTGTTCAGCCGATCTCAGCCTCCGGCCCGTTTTACGGTAAATCCCAGTTTGGTGAGTTCAGTAATGAGTACACCGGAATAATCTCCCTGAATTTCCATGACTCCACCCTTCACCGTCCCTCCCGTTCCGAGACGGCGTTTGAATTGCGAAGCCAGTTCGCGAATGCCCGATTCATCAAGCGGAAACCCGGAAACTGTAGTAACGGTTTTCCCTCCGCGGCCTTTTACATCCCTCCGCACTCGAACGATGCCATCCCCTTGAGGGTTCACAGGTATTTTCCCGCAGCCACATGATGCGGCGGGTTGTCCGCAGGAAGGGCAGAGACGGCCTTTTTCGGTAGAATACACCCTGCGGTTCTGATTCGATCTATGAATCGGCATGATAGGATACTCCCTAACCCGAATTATTCACAAACTTGCTATGACATTTTCTTAACTCTTTTTTAAACAAATACTTATTATTAATTTTTGGATGCAGCCCCCTAAATCCCCCGAAGGGGGACTTTTCGTGGTAAAGATGAAAATACGAAAGCGTAA
>JAUYCD010000224.1 GCA_030692375.1 Candidatus Latescibacter sp.
GGCTTTCGATGTATGTTTTCAGGTTCCATTGTTATCTTTTTAACCGTCCTGTTCTCTGTTCGCCTTTAACAGACCTTTTGATGCATTCAAGTTGAATAAAAGTTTTTTACTTTTGTCGCCCTCGTCTTATTAAGGGGGGAATCATGTTGGCAGGCAGCTTTTACCCCCTTAATAAGGGGGTCGCCGCTTTATGCGGCGGGGGGATTTTGTTTAAAGAGAAGAAGATAAGTGATATGGCATGTCTATCACCGAATAAAAAATGGGGGATGACCATGTCGGGTTCTATTATTGACATCGGAAACGGGAATACTTATATTGTAAGACTGCAAAGTATTTTATATTCAGGAAAGGATTGTTTTTGAGAGGCTCACTGTTTTATTTCATTCTGACGTTCATACTGCTGCTCATTGTGTCAGGTTGTGAAAAAAACCGGGACAAAGCGCTGAACGGCGAACTGTTTTATCGGAACGCCGGAAAACTGAAAACAGCTTCCGCCCGGTTTGATTCGGTCACCAACTACGGAGGCAATTTCGGGAATGTCAGCATTTCCCTGACCGGAAAATACAAGGATGTCAGCGCGTTCGCCCTGGTCAAGTTTGGCAGGCCCCAGACTTCGATTCTCACAACACTGGGAAAAGCCAACCTGAAATTCAAGGTTTCCAAAGTATGGACCGAAGGTTTGAATGAGTTCGAGCTGTATGCTGCGAATTCTGATTGGTCGGATTCCACGAAAATTAATCCAAACAAATTTTTAGATGCATTGGGAGCTCCGCTTGCCGTACGGGCGGATACATCCAATACCTATTCCACCATGGTTTTTCCCCTGGATGAGACCGGAATGAACTACATTAAATCCTGGCTGACCGGGGGTTCATTCCTCCTGAAAAATTCTCCGGGAGGCAAGGCCATGATGGGAGTCTATACCAATCACGGTCTTTCTCCTCCGGAACTGGAGCTTTTCTCGTATTCTGATGCCGGAGAAGACACTACGTATATCAAATCCATCGGCGGGAACTATTCTTTCAGCCCCGGTCCCGGTGAAGATTTGCAGAGTAAGCGAAAAGGGATCATTTCAGAGGGCAATAACGGTGGATTCATCATGCATTTCACCCTTCCCGATTCATTTGCCCGCACTAACGCTGTCAACGGATGCAAACTGATTATGCCATTCGAAAAAAGTATCATTCCGCCCCAGAATAACCTGGCGGTCAGCCTGTACATTCTATCCGCCCCCTTTTCTGCAAGCGATACGACATCCACACTGACTTTAAGCCGCATCGATTATACCATAAAACCGGGCGATATACAGATGGTGGTGGATTTTTCTTCCATTATCAACACCATGTACAAAAGCTTGAATTATAATTACGGAGTCTTATTCAAACCCTCCAATGCTTCTAGTTCGCCTTCCGAGGTGATCGTATCCCCTCCCGATTCCATTTCCATCATATACACCACACTGCCGGAGGTTCGGTAACATGGCTCGTTTACTTTGGATTCTTCCGGCGGTCATGATCCTTTTTGCCCCAGTACCTTCCTGGTGCGAGCCGCCCTATGCCCCCAACGGCATCGGTGTACTCGTTCCGGATTATTCCGGAAAGGCAATGGGAATGGGAGGAGCCGGCATTGCTGCTGCGGACGGCATGAACATGTCCCTGGAGAATCCTGCCCTCGATTCTTCTTTTAAAAATCCCTGGTATGGCCTTGCAATGGTGTACAACCGTTCGACCACCTATATCGGCGGCGCTGAAGCGCCTCTATTTGCCAGGACAAATCCTACTCTGGTCAAATTTATCCTTCCGATAGTTCAGGGTTGGGCGATCGGCTGGGGAATCGCCCCATTTTCCAGAACGGACAGCAAAATACTGATGCCTGTTCATACCGGAGATATGTATACCGATACCGTGACATCCACAGGCGGAATCAATATCTCTTCGTTTGAATTGTCAGGGTCTTATAAAGCAGTGAGCATCGGGACGGCCCTGCGGTATAATTTCGGCGCTATCCAGGAGGAATGGTTCCGTCAGTTCAACACTTCAGATTCTTCATTTATAAACACGACTCATTACCTTAAGAAGAAATTGAACGGATACTCCGTTACCCTGGGCATGCTGGCAAAAGTCTACCGCGGCACCACGATAGGGTTCGGTTATACGACCAAATCTCCCATGGATATGATAGTGTCCGTACGTTCCGGCGATGCGGGGGATCCTGACATTCCGGTTGGAAAAGAAAGAATTGATCTCCCCGCATCATGGCGGATGGGTATATCCTCGGAGATTACGAAAAGATTATTCGCAGCGGTAGATTTTTCACGGGCTGACTGGACTAAGGCTGCTCATACCGACAAAGAAAAACAGATGTATAACGATACATACTCTTTTAACGCCGGACTACGGTTTATACCTTCGGTCAGCCCGATTGCCGGGTATTTTTCTACCATTCCGATTTCTATCGGTTTCAGGATGGGAACCTTGTATTACAAAAGCTATCCGCAAATTGCCGGCATTTCTGAAAGGGCGGTGACATGCGGGCTGGAGTTCCCTTTCAAGAAAAATACGGGCAGTCTCTTTACATCCTTAGAATTGGGAACCAGGGGGGACAAGAGTAAAAACGGATGGGATGAGACTTTCGTGAATGCAGGATTCTCTCTCATCGGTAAAATCAAGTAACTGAGGCTGATCAGAAACGCTGACAGGGGTAGCCATGTCCGGGAAGGCATTGATCGCCAGGACAATAGTCATTCTATACATTTTTCTTTCAGCCCCGCAGGTTCTGAAGGCGTCGGAATCTTTTTTTGCCGCCGATGGGACCGTCCGGGGAAGGGCTCTGGCCATGGGGAGCGCCTCTGCCTCGCTCGAAGATGATTTTTCTGCGGGGCTTTACAATCCGGCTGCTTTCCGGCTTAATGCCGCCCGGAACGAGCGCGCTTTCAGACTGTTCTTTAATCCGGCAGGCTCTGCCGCTGCTTTCCATGATTTTTCCAGGTATGATCGTGATTTCGCGGTGGACCGGAAGTTGACTGAAACAGAAGCACTCCTGGCGGCGTCAATGCTCCTGAAAGGAATGGTATTTACCACTCCGGCATTTGATTTTGGCATCTGTCTCAACGAGGATATTCTGAATTTGGATTCGACATTCATCGAATCCGGTCATTTTTTTTCCATCGAGCGGAATACGAAAGGAGCGTTTCACTCCTCTTTCCTGAATTTGAAGATTGCCCCGTCGATTTCCATCGGCATTACCGGAACGCTTTATGATTCCTGGAAAAACGGCCGTTACGAGACGGGCACAGGATATACCTTCGGGGTGCTTCTTAATCCCAATCCGAAAATGAAGATCGGGCTTGTATATAATGAGATGCCGAATGATTTCTCCGAAGGGCGTTACCCTCTGGAAAGCATCGAGGGAGGAACTGCCACCGGAGGTATATCATATTATCCCGATCCTCAGACAGTAATTTCGGTGGATGTCCGGAACCTGAACAAGGAAACCAAGGGGGCCGCCCGTGAGATTCATTCGGGTGTCGAGCGTGTTTTCGGGGAGCGGGTTGCACTGAGGGCAGGCTATTTCCGTAAGAAATCCACCGATTACGATGTGTATTCCGCCGGAATAGGTATTCTTCCGGCCTGGGGCAGGATAATAAAGTATGTGAATACATCGAGGAGCGATATCCTTACCTATACATTCATTTTGGAAGAAAGCAGCTCCACGAGACAATGGCACATGCTGTCTCTTCTCTTACGATATTGATCCTGACACGAGTTCAGGATGGCAACTCCTCGTCATACCGAACTTGTTGCCACTTCGCGGGAACGATGAAACTGTTTTGGCGTCATGGAATCGGAAAGGGATTTTTCAGATTATATAAGATGCCGCAGAATTATGATGCGGAGCATTTGACCACATGAAATATCATACTTTGCGGGAGGACCAGTCATGACAAACCGGTGGAAGCTGTTATTGCCGCTTCTGATTCTGTTCATTGGCCAGGGCTGTGCATCATCGGTAAAAAAAGCTCCGGAAGCGAGCGTCGCTCCAAAGGAAACCCAGGAAGAGAAGGATAAGGTAATCCTGGAAAGAATCGACCGTTATTCCGCGGCAATCCGGGATAACAAGAGCGAAATCACTGCGCTCCAGCAGAGGCTCAAAGAATTGGAAGACAAGGTGAATGCGGGCATGGCGGGTGAGAATACAGTTATCCAGGAGATCAAGGACAGCGTTACTTTCCTGAACGACCAGGTCCTCAGGATGGATAATGCCATGCGCGCCAAGAGTACCCCGGAGCCCAAGGAAGCGCCGGCAAAACCCAAATCCCCAAAAGCGGCCGGAGTTTTTAAAACCGATGGGTTCAAAGTGGATGAAGCATACCGTGATGCGCTCGCCAGCTATAATGCGCGGAAGTTCGATACTGCCATTGCGGGGTTCACCGAAATCCTGACTGTGGCGCCGTCAAGCAAGCTGGCGGTGAACGCCCAATACTGGATCGGAGAATGTTATTACTCCTTGAAGAATTACGATAAGGCATTGGAGACATTCAACAAGATTCTTGCCTATCCCCCATCCAATAAAACAGCGGACGCTCATGTCAAGATCGGGTTGACCTATTTGATGATGGGCAACAAAGGCGCTGCCCGTGAGGAGTTTAACACGGTGATCAGTAAGTACCCGGAGAGCAATGCCGCTATAATAGCCTCCGCTAAACTCGAGGTGCTGGGAGAATAATGGGTGTGTTTGGAAGCCTGAAGAGCCGGAATTATATTTTTTGGGGGGGAGTGTTTGCCGGCTTGGTGGGAACGGGTTTCACGGCAGGGGGAGAGGCTGCTGATTCGTATCCGCTTCCCCCTTCCAACAGACAAGTGGCGGAGAAAGTTCTCTTTAGTGCAGTGGAAAACCTCGGCATTCCCGAAGGAAAAGGCGCCGGGATTCTCTTTCGAACGGAAGGGACAGGCGCCGCCAGGGAGCTTTTGGGATTCATTGCCGAAGAATTTCTCCTGAAGCGAGGTTACCAGGTACATGAGAGCGGTAATTTTCCCGAATTCAGATTCGGTTTAGATACCCTGTATGTCAGGCTGGACCCCAGGGGAAAAGGAAAAAAACATTCGGTGGAAAGATTTGCCGAGGCCCGGATAAGTGCATTTTTCCAGGAAACTGAAAACAGCAGGAAAGTGTATAACGGGCGGGGGGTATTTGAAGATGCGTTTCCCTCACGGATGATCGGACATGTGGGACGGAACGATACATTTGTCATACATCACAGTACTTTATATAGTGTAGTCAAACCGGTTCTCTTCGGTCTTATCATGACCGGGTTGGTTTGGCTTCTGTATTCATACCGGGGGTAGATTTTTGACTTTACACTATCGTATCATACCTGTTTTTCTGGCTATGTTAATTGCGATTTCAGCCATAGGATGTGCTTCCAAGATGAAAGAAAAAGAATTGACCATGGACGCACATTTCTATTTCAACCGTGGCCTGGTGGAGATGAAAAAGAAGGATTATCCCAAGGCCATCGGGGATTTTCAGACGGTGGTGGAGTCATTTTCCGGTTCGGAAATTGTGGACGAGGCTCTTTTCAACCTGGCGGAGGCGCATTTTAAAAATGAGGATTACCTTACTGCGGCGTATGAATTCGAGCGGGTTTATGTCGATTATCCTTCGAGCGATTATGCTGCCCAGGCTCAGTACAAGAAAGCTCTCTCCTATTTCATGGAATCCCCGAAAGCAAGCCTCGATCAGGAAAACACCCATCTCGCCATCGATGAGTTCAACCGGTTTATTGAAAATTACCCCAATAATTCCCTTGAGGCGGATGCGCAAAGAAAGATCGAAGAACTACGGGAAAAGCTGGCTTACAAGGAGTACCTTGCCGCTCAACTGTATTACAAAATGAAATACTGGGATGCCGCCATCATCTACTACCGGTCGGTCATCAAGGAATATCCACGGTCAGCCTGGGTGGACGACTCCGAGCTCGGCATCGGACTGGCCTATATAAAGAAAAAGGAATACAGCGGCGCGGCTGAAGTCTTGAAACAGCTTATCGCCGGTGAAAAAACAGATTCCGGCGTCAGGAAAAAGGCGTCCAAACTACTTTCGGAAATCCAAAAATATGGAGAAAAAAAGTGAGAAAATCGCCCTGTTCGGCGGCACCTTCGACCCGGTGCACCACGGCCATCTCATCATTGCCCAGGCGGTTATTGAAGAGGCCGGTCTCGACAGGGTGATTTTCGTGCCTTCTGCGCGGCCGCCGCATAAAAACAGGGATATCATGTTCACAGCGGAAGACCGTTTCCGGATGCTTTCTCTTGCCCTTGACGGCAACCCCCGTTTTATCCTTTCTGACATGGAAATAAAACGGAAAGGGCCATCCTATACCATTGACACGATCCGGGAATTCAAATCCAGCCTTCCTCTGAATACCAAACTGTATTTCCTGGTGGGGATGGATAATCTGTTCGAGATGGAAACCTGGAAAGACCCTGTTGAAATTCTTGCTGAGTGCGTTATCCTGGCCGCAGACCGTGCATGCCGCCAGGGCCGTGAAATCCCCGATTGGCTTTCCGGGCGGGTACAGAAAGTGATGACGCCGCTCATAGATATTTCCTCTTCCGATATCCGCCGCCGCCTCCGTGAGGGAAAAAGCGTCCGTTATCTTGTTCCCGAAGCGGTGAACGGGATGATAGAGAAAATTCTGCAAGGATGAAAAGTCCCGAATTTAATTTTTTCCGCTTACTACGATGCGTAATTCCCGAAAAAAACCTTTGCTATTGAGATCCCCGTTTGCTATGTATTGATAAGCAGAAACACTATGATAATTGTAGAGGTAAGGGTATGAACTTGGAGATTCTATCACCCGACCGGCTGAGCGCCCTATTGAAAGATTTCAAAGAACACCACGGAGCGGAATATCATTTGCGAGCGCTGGGCTACTTTGGCTCCTACGCCCTCAACACTGCGACATCCGAAAGCGATGTGGACATTGTATTCGATACCGACGCCCCCAACCTGTTCATGACCGCCATGATGAAACAGGACTTGGAGGAACTACTGGGATGCCCGGTGGATGTGCTGCAGTTGCGCGGATTGACCAACCCCCGGTTGAAGGCACGCATCGAGAAGGAAGCTGTATATGTATGATCCGGAAATTGTGCGCATCATTTTGGAGCACTACCCCACGGCGCAGGCAATCTACCTGTTCGGGACCTACAGCACGGAGTTCGAACGGCCCGACAGCGATGTGGATATCGCGATCCTGCTGCCTCATTCTGATGCTAAGCGAGAGGGATTCATGACCTTTAGCGATGCGGTTGTAGCCCTGGAGCGGCTGCTTGGCAAGGACGTAGATTTGATCAATCTGCGCCAGGTGTCCACCGTATTTCAGAAAGAAATCATCATGGTAGAACGGCGTATTTTTTGTGCCAACACATATGCTGCAGATGAGTTCGAAATGCTGACACTTTCGTTTTATCAAAAACTCAATGAAGAGCGTGCCGACGTGCTTGCCGAGGGATTACGCAGCGGGAGGTTTTACAACATTTGAACGAGATCATCCTGAATAAAAAGCTTAGCATCGAGCGCTGTATCAAACAGATTAACACATATTATGCTTTAGATACAGGCCTGCCTTTCAATAAAGACTATCTCAAGCAAGATGCCATTGCCTTGAACCTGCAGCGAGTCTGCGAACTGACGATTGACATTGCCAATTACCTCATCAAAAGCAAGAAGCTGGGTTTGCCCCAGGAAAGCCGGGATAGCTTTGCCCTTTTAGAACAAGCCGGTCTGATTCAGATAGGGCAAATGAACATGCTGCAAGCAATGGTGGGGTTTCGCAATACGCTTGTGCATCAATATCAGAAGCTGGATCTGAACATAATGGTTGATATAATCGAGCACCATATGCTTGATCTGCTCGACTTTGCCAATTGTGCATTGAAAGCGATGGATTAACCAATAGCCACTTATCTTGTTTTTTCCGAATCGCCCTGGGCCTTTTCGCCCTTACCCTCAGAGGATTGCGGGGTCCCCGGCTTTTGTCCTGCAAAAGTCGGGGTGCCTCAGGGGGCTGCCTCTCAAAGAGTTATCTCTTTGGGCACTGCAAAATTCACCAACGAATTTGGAGAAGAACCATAATAATAGACTTGAGAAATAAATTCTTCTTGTCACTATGTGCTATTCTGCATATATTCTGCATATATTCTGAACATACTTAAAAAAAGCTTCAATCGCAGTTACCCCGTCCGAAAGCAGGCAATGTACCGAAAATCATTGTCCTTTTTTGCAGGCATCTCGAGGCGGAAACCCTCACCGAAACCCTTTATTCCGGCATCTCCGAGATCCTTTAAAGCCAGGGCGCTAACCTGAAAGAAAAATATATACTCCTCGATTCCTCGGGGACGGCATGAGAAAGGCAGAAACCAAGCATGAACGGAGACAATATGCGGGCTTTGAAAATTGCGCTGAAACCGATTCCTGCCGGGTCATTCCAGATGGGGTCAAGTGATCATTCCGATGAACAGCCAATTCATGCGGTAACATTGTCCGCATTTCAGATGAGCGCTTATGAAATAACACAGGGGCAGTACAAGGCTGTGATGGGTACGAATCCTTCTTCTTTCAAAGGTGATGACAACCTTCCGGTGGAGCAGGTGTCTTGGTGGGATGCGAGAAAGTTCTGTAATGCAGTAAGCGACAGTTCAGGATTTGGCCGTTGCTATTATGATGAAAGTACGGACGCGTGTGATTTCACGAAGAACGGGTTCCGTCTGCCGACCGAAGCTGAGTGGGAATATGCCTGTCGTGCCGGGACAACGACGATGTATTATACGGGCGACAATGTAAGTGACCTTGACCGCGCCGGTTGGTATTGTTACAACAGCAGCAATAAGACGCACCTGGTTGGCCAAAAGACTCCCAATACCTGGGGATTATACGATATGCATGGGAACGTTTGGGAATGGTGCAGTGACTGGTATGGGAGCTACACAAGCGGAAGTGTTACAAATCCCACAGGTGCACTATACGGTGCCGGCCGCGTTATCCGCGGCGGCAGTTGGAACGGCTACGGCTACGGCGACGTTTGCCGGTCGGCCGTCCGTGGCGTCAGCTTCCCGGACTACTGGACCCTCGATATCGGGTTCCGTGTGGTGCGCCGTCCATGAAGGCAATCTTTTGAGCACTCGAACCTTGATATTTGATACTTGATACGGGGGAGGTGCAGGAGGGGGTGTCCCCCTCCTGCCTTTTTTTAATCCCCCCGCCGCTTCGCGGCGACCCCCTTATCGAAGGGGGTTAAAAACCTTGTGCGACCGATGGTTTTTCCCCCTTAACAAGGGGGATGTCCGAAGGACAGGGGGATCTTCTTTCATATGTCTGAACCATGATTCGTGGGATTAGAGGATTACCATGATTGAAAATAATCAAGCTAATCCCATAATCAAGTAAATCAAGGTTCAGACAATAAGTAGGAACATTATTATCAGACTTTAGAAGTCTATTGAATAGTCGAGCCTTTTGCAAAAGGCTCAGTTTAGAAATGAATTTCGGACATACCATGAATCCTCAGAGAAAAACACTCTATCTTTTCGACGGCACCGCGCTGGCCTACCGCGCCTATTTCGCATTTATCCGCAACCCTCTTATCAACTCCAGGGGCGAGGATACCTCGGCCGCATTCGGATTCACCAACACCATTCTCTCCCTGGTCCGGGAGAAGCAGCCCGACTATCTGGCAATCGTGTTCGATACCGGCAGGAAGACCTTCCGTCATGCACTCTACCCTCTCTACAAGGCTACCCGTCAGAAGATGCCCGAGCCGATGATCAGCCAGGTTCCCCGTATCAGGCAGGCGGTGGACGCCCTGGGGGTTCAGCGTCTGGAAGTTGAGGGGTACGAGGCTGACGATGTGATCGGCACCCTGGCGGTGAAAGCAGAGAAAGAGGGGTTCGATGTAGTCATGGTAACCGGGGACAAGGATTTTATGCAGCTTGTCGGGCCCCATGTCACCATGTTTGTTCCGATGAAAAATGAAGTGATCACACCGGAAGTCATCATGGAAAAGTACGGCGTTGCCCCGGACAGGGTAGTAGACCTTCTGGCGCTTATGGGGGATGCTTCCGATAATGTTCCCGGAATTCCGAAGGTCGGCGAGAAAACAGCACGCAGCCTCCTCGAAGAGTTCGGCTCCCTGGATGAGATTCTCGCCCGATGCGACGATATCCCAAAACCTGCACTCCAGGTCTGCATCAAGGAAAACCGCGAAATCGCTCTCTTATCCAGGGAACTGGTTACCATCAAAACCGATGTGCCGGTGAATATCGATCTGGAAAGCCTTAAATTCAAGGGTTTTTCCGTTGATACCGCTATCCCTTTCTTCCGGGAGATGGAATTTACCAGCCTTATCAATGCAGTAAAACAGCCCGGAAAACAGAAAGAATCGAAGACGGCGGTCAAAATAATCACCCCGGGAGAAATGGAGGCCTGTTTCCGGGAGTTGTCCCAATCCGTAGAGATCGCCATCGATATGGAGACCACCTCGGAACTGCCCATGAATGCAGAGATTGTTGCTTTCGCCGTCTCTTCCGGAGAGGGTGCGTCGTATTTTCCGCTCAGGCATGACGGTTACGAAAATCTGGATTCCGAGGCTATGCTCTCCCATCTGAAAAAACTGTTTTCGAATAATACTATCAGGAAGACTGTCCACGACGCAAAATACAACGAGATAATTCTCAGGCGTCATGGTTTCGATACAGCGCCTTTCAACTTCGATACCCTGCTTTCGGCTTATGTACTCGAGCCGGGCATCCGGGGTTACGATATCGAAAGCCTTGCGGATATCCACCTTAAACACCGGCTGCAGTCGCTTGGCGAGCTTACCGGCAAAGGGAAGATGAAGAAATCATACGCCGATCTGGATATGGAAACTGCCGCAGTGTATGCCGCAGAAAAGGCGGAAATGATCCTTTCGCTGGGCAGGTATTTCGGGAAGAAACTCGCAGAAGAAGGAATGACCGCGCTCTATGCCGACCTGGAGATACCTCTCATGGAGGTGCTGGTCCAGATGGAGATGAGCGGGGTGCGTATCGATGTCGATGTCCTCCGGAAGATGTCGGAGGAGCTTTCCGGCGAGATGGAAAAACTGTCCGGACGAATCAGCGAGCTGGCCGGGGAGGAGTTCAACATCAATTCCCCCAAACAGCTCGGTTATATCCTCTTTGAAAAACTCAAACTGAAGCCGGCGCGGAAGGGAAAGAGCGGGTACTCCACCGACATCGAAGTTCTGACAAAGCTGGCGCAGGAGCACGGTCTGCCGGGGCTGATTCTGGAATACCGTCAGTTGTCCAAGCTCAAATCCACCTATGTGGATGCTCTCCCGCTCATGATCAATCCCCGTACCGGCAGGATACACACCTCTTTCAACCAGGCGGTGACCTCCACCGGCAGGCTCTCCTCCTCCGATCCAAACCTCCAGAATATCCCGATCCGAACCGAGATGGGGCGAAAAATCCGCCAGGCCTTCATCGCCGATCCGGGTTACTGCCTCCTCTCCGCCGACTATTCACAGGTCGAACTCCGTATCATGGCGCACATCTCCGGAGACCCGGTTCTGACCGAAGCGTTCGAAAGAGGCGAGGATATTCACACGAGCACTGCCTCCCTCATCTTCAATATTCTGCCCGGCCTGGTATCTCCGGAGCAGCGCAGGCAGGCGAAGATCATCAACTTCGGGGTCATGTACGGAATGGGAGCGCATTCTCTTTCCGAGCAGCTCGGGATCGGCTTCACCGAGGCCCGGGAATACATCAGCAACTACTTTGCAACCCATTCCGGTGTTCGGGCGTATGTAGAGCGTATAATCCGTGAGGCCGAAACGAAGGGGTATGTGACCACTCTCATGGACCGTAAGCGGTATCTGCCCGATATTTACAGCGGGAACCGCGGTGTCGCCGAGTTCGCCAAACGGACAGCCATCAATACTCCCATTCAGGGAAGCGCGGCAGACCTCATCAAACTGTCCATGATCAACCTCTCGCGGCGGCTGGCCAACGAGAGGTTAAAAGCCTTCATGATCCTCCAGGTGCACGATGAACTGGTGCTGGAAGTGCCCGTGGATGAAATCGATACGGTACAGCCTCTGGTCAAGGAGGTCATGGAGAACGCGATGAAGATCAGTGTTCCGCTGGTGGTTGAAACCGGTTATGGCCGGCACTGGCTGGAAGCGCATTGAGAAAAAAGAATACAGAAGACAGAAGACAGAAGAAATACAATGCGATATAATTAGTTACCCATGTGGGTGTTTAGATGCCGAAACGAGTTCGGCATGACACGTGTCATCCTGAACTTGTTTCAGGATCTATCGGGTAATAAACATAAAATGACAGTCATTTGTAAGGATCAAAAATAGAGTATGCGAAATCGTGAGAATTGGCGTATATTATACAGAAATAGTTCTTTCATGCTCTGTACAGATCGCGTCAGTTTCATTCTGTTTTCTGACTTCTGTCTTCTAACTTCTGTTATTGTGGGGGCGACCTGGTTTCGACGGGAACAGGTGAGGCTCTGATTGCATGTCGAGGAACCGATCATCCTCGTTAAACGGTCGGAAAAAAATCTAACTGCAGACGATTATTCGTACGCATTAGCCGCCTAAGAGCGGCTACGTTTCTCCCGGTTGCGCCTGCCCGGCAGGGAAGAAACGTCGATCAGGCAGGATAGCGGCGCGGGGGGTCTCCTCCCGCTACGTGAACCTTTAGGAGACTGGCGTTCGTATGGGCGTGCCGGCGGGCATGTGCGGACGCGAGAACCGAGCGCCGGCTAAACATGTAGATATCGGAGTAGCACGGTTTTCGGACGCGGGTTCGATTCCCGCCGCCTCCACCAATTATTTTCAATGCACCCTTTTCTGCGATTTCACTGGCTTTCGACCTGAAAGTTCCCGGAAATATCCGCGTTTTTCCCCATTTCCCTGCGCAGTATCTTCCGCTCATCTTCATTCATCATACAGTCGCTGGAACAACCGGGAGCACAGAGCCCGTCGCAGGGCTCGATGTTCACTTGCCAGTTTCATAAACGGTGTACTCGCAGTAATATCGTGGCCGTAAGGCGGTTTTTTTCAGGAAGTAATATCCCTCTGTCGCCCTGAGGCGGCTTACAAACATATCTTTCGGCGCATTAAGGGGGACCAGCCGGTTATCGAACCGGACGAGCGGTCCGGCATCTTCCGACCTGATATCCGGCGAGAGGACAAACCTGCGAACCCCTCGCTTCGAAAGAAATTCCACCGCTAAAGGATTGACTACATACAAAAATGGCCCGGCAGTAAGATCCACAGCCGGATATTTTTCCATAAGACTCAACCAGCCGTAAGTCGGGATCATGAAGCGTGTATATCCTTTGGAAACCAGTTTCCCCACCCACTCCCCAGCCGCAGCGACCATCGCCTCGGACATAAACAGCGGCGGAAGGATCATCACATTTGGAGCGGGCGGAACCTTCGGTATTTCACCAACCTCCAGGCTGTAAACGGTGTATTCCGTCTTTTTCGATATCTCCGGTTGTGGGAAGTCGGCATACAGAAAAAACCGGGAACTTTCCTCCACGCACTCGTGATTTTTCAGAATCGCCGCCCTTTTTTCCATGATCCTGTCATATCGCGCGTTCCTTTCCGTTTCCGCTCTTTCGAGGAAGGAATCATGGAGTTCCAGGTAAAACCCCCTGCGAATCCTCTTGAGTTCGCTTACCGGGCAGAAAAGATTCTCTTCGATATGGCAGACGATTGTCTTGATATGGAAAGGATACTTGTCGACCTGGGAAAAAATCTTCTCGCAGGTCTCGTGGTTCAGAGGGCTGGAAACCGACTGCATGGTTTTAAGGGGATACACTTTTTCCCATGGGGTGGGAAATCCTCCGGCAACGGTCGCTATGTGAATACTGTCCTGTATAATATGCAAATTCAGCGAAAGAGTTTCAATACATATTTTCTTTCGCTTCTTTTCGAGCAGGCGGCGAATATTCCTCGGGGCGCTCCTGCCGACATGATAAACGGTGAAAGGCGCTGTATATCCGTCTGTCCGCAGGGCCGCCGCTATTTTCCATATCAGTATTTCTTTTCCTTTCCCGCTCCGTTCCCTGGAAAAGTCGAGTAGAGCGCCCTCATGGATATTATTACCCCGGGCATCCTGGATACGGAGGCGCAGGCCTTTCAGAGGTTTCAGAACATGGTCAATCCTGACTTCCTTTCCCCTGATACCCTGCACTTTCCCGAACACTTCTCCTGATGTCCCCGTGGACAATTTCTGCACCAGCCGGTCGTACTCCGGACCTCTCACGAAATACCCCGATGCCGATTCTCTCTGTCTGGCAAGCTCCTGAGGCACTTCGACAAGCTCAGCGCCCGCTCTATCGGTGCTCGCTCTATATGTATCTAGCATTTTCCTGTATGCGGAAACCGTTTCGGCGACATAGGCGGCATTTTTCAGTCTTCCTTCGATCTTCAGTGCGGAAACGCCCGTCTCGATAAGTTTCCCGATCACTTCATAAGCCTGGAGATCTTTCATGGAAAAGGGGTATACGGTTCCCTCGTTCGTTCTGAAAGGGAACCTGCATATCTGGCGGCATTCGCCCCGGTTTCCTGATTCACCGTACAGGTACGAAGAGGCCAGGCAGCACCCGGAAAGGGAAAAGCACATCGCGCCGTGAATGAAAACCTCGTATTCGAGAGGAACCTGTTTCATGACGGCGCCGATTTCTTCCAGGGTCAGTTCTCTTGGAAGTATGATCCGGCGAATCCCCTGGGAACCGAGAAACTTTGCATGGAGGGAGTTATGGCAGAACATCTGGGTAGAAGCATGGATGGGCAGTTCGGGATACTCTTCCCGCAGAATGGAAATAACCCCCCAGTCCTGGACGATAACAGCATCGGCCCGTATTTCCCGGAGCAGCTCTATCAGGCGGATGAGATCGGAAATTTCACGGTCGAAAATCAGGGTGTTCAGGGTGATATATATCTTTTTTCCCGCCTGATGAGCATAATCAGCCGCCAGATGAAGCTCCTCCCCGATAAAATTCTTCGCCCTGCGGCGGGCGTTGAAATCACGGTAACCGAGGTAGAAAGCATCGGCGCCGGCATCGAAACCGGCTTTGAATGTCTCAAGAGAGCCGGCGGGAGCGAGAAGTTCGGGGAGTTTTAGCATAGACACTATCAAATATTCTTGCATTTTGAAAACCTCACCCGCCCTTTGGGGACCCTCTCTATCCACCCCACAAGTGCAAGCACTTGCGGGGACCCCGGACTCAGGAGAGGGGAAATAAGGCCAGTTTCGAGTCACCCCTCTCCTGACTAGGAGAGGGGACGGGGGTGAGGTAATGAACCCGAAATTCGTGCCATCATGAACGCAATATGAATAAACACAAAAACTTGCGCAATTATTTATGTCGTCATGTCTTCACAAATAAAAAACAGGGGACGGATTAATTGTCCGCCCCCTTTTAGAACACTTTCAGGAATAAAACTCATTTCTTTGGCGCAACTCTTGGCTTCGGTGAGAGTTTCACATCCGGAGCCTGTGCGGATGTCGGGGCCGGCGGGGAAATTTCAAGGAGCTCGATCTCGAAAATAAGCAGGGAATTGGCGCCAATTTTGGGCGTAGCCCGTTCGCCGTAAGCCAGTTTCGGTGGAATGAACACCTTCCACTTGGAACCCACTTTCATCATCGGGATGATCTCGGTCCAGCCGGGGATCACCTGGTTTACAGGGAATTCGATCGGCTGGCCGCCGTGTACCTGCGAACTGTCGAATTCAGTACCGTCAATCAAAGTTCCCTTGTACAGAATTTTTACCGTGTCTGTGGGTTTCGGCATGGGCCCGGCGCCCTCTTTCATCACCGTGTACTGGAGGCTGTCGGGAGGAAGGGTAATCACGCCTGTTTTTTTGGCATTCTCAGCAAGGAAAGCGCTGGCCTTGGCCTGATTTTCAGATTTTTCTTTTTTGAGTGCGGTTTCCTGTTTGGCTTTCAACTTTGTAGAAAAAGCGTCCATAACCTTGGCAATATCGCTGTCCGGAAGGGCGGTGGCTTTGTTATCAAGGATATCGGTGATGCCTTTCTGGAACATGGCGAGATTCAGATCGGCGGGATCGATCTTGTTATCTTTGAAATTACGGCCGATCTGCATACCGATAGCGTAGCTGGCCTTATCCACATCGTTCTTGAATTCAGCTTTTCCGCCGCCTTTATTTGAACACGCAACCAACGGCAGAGAAGAAATAAGCAAGGCAGATAAAAGAAATCGTAAAGCCTTTGCTTCCTGCATAACTGCTCCTTTTTAAAATGGTTTTCGTACCCTGTACTCTTATGAGATTGAGAGATTCCCAGGGAAACTGTGAAAATAACATGGTACATCCGAACATATATTATCAATACACATGCATAAATGTGCTCATATCGCAAAATACCTGCTTAATATACATGATTTTCTAATGTTTTAAAAGAATTAAATACGCTAAAAAAGAAAAAATTACCGTTTTTTCCAAAATCCTCGAAAAGATTGTAAAAAAAGTGGGTTATTCTCCAAAAAAGTTTGTAAGGTGAAAAATCCTTACTTCACCAAAACCATTTTCCCATACCGTGTAAAGTTTCCCGCCCTGAATTGGTAAAGATACACATTGCTTCCAAGAGCATTTCCTTTATCATCGGTCCCGTTCCAGGTGATCCGGTGGGATCCGGAGGGCATGATCCTGTTTTCGAGGGTGGCAATTTTTCTGCCGAGAATATCGTATATGTCAAAGGAAACGCGGTATGCCGCGGGAAGAGAATACGTGATGGTTGTAGAGCTATTGAACGGATTCGGTGAATTGGGGGAAATCGTAAACTGTTCCGGTTTTTCATCATACACCTTTGTTACAACCTCATCTGCAAGGGAATAAAAGACCTTTTGAGCTTCACGATACCGGGAAAAAACCTTTTCTTTCTGCAAGCCGTATTCAAAGTGATTCGCGGAATCGAGAAGCGCGATGTGCTGGTCTATCCAATGAGCAAAATACATTGCATCTTCACGGGAATGCACGGGTTTATTGTTGAGTATGACGTACACCGGACCGGAATGGGCATCACCCTCGAAGTCGTCGAAAGGAGATCCTTCCACCCGGCAGGAAATCCAAGAGCTTCCCGTCAACGGTATTTCCTTCGTAATAACGGCTTTTTCTCCACTGAGCGTTCTCTCCTCAACCGTAGCGCCGTTTACGATAAAATAAAGCTTCTCCAGGCCGCCGATCCAGCGCGCGTCGACAGTAACAGTGACTGTCTTTGCGCCGTTCGGCGCATCGAGATGAATTTCGGAACCGGGCAGCTCTCCATTGACGGTGAAAAAAACAACAGCCCCTGATGATACAAAACTGCGGCCGTTCACGGATGCCTTTATCCATGCATCATAATCGAGCCGGTCCTTTTGTTCCGGAACATAAGCATATGAGCGGACTGTTCCAGAAAGAGCCCCCATAACCACTTTTTTATAAACCGTGTTGTTCAAAAGAGCGTCCGAACCGGCGAAAGGAGGTATTTTGAATCCACAATTCAGCAGCCGATACCAGACATAACGATTCCATTCATCATACTGCCAATACATGTAGATCTGCATACCATCCATTTTGCCGAGGGCGATATCGGCGGGAGTTTCAAATGCCAGGTTACGGTTCGTACCGACATTTTCCATCCGATGGAAAGGTTCAAACCAGAACGGGTGAGTCGCTGTGACGATGCCGCCGTATGCATGGGTTTCATCACAGGCATCCATTGCAGGCGGGTAGGAATACCGATAGGGAGATGCGCCGTCGTAAAAGCCGTTTCCCCATGTGGACAAAGGCTGGGAGTGATTCATGATAACCATATGATTCTGCCAGGTGTAGGACCGCCACTCTTCGCCAATGGTCATGGGGTAAAAAGGCTGTGAAAACGGAAACACCCCTTTTCGGAAATATTCATAGTTATAGACAGTGTTATACGACCCCATGCAGATCAAGTGAAGAATGTTCAGATCCTCAGCCAGTTGATATATATAAAGGGATTCAGGCGTCCGCCGGTCATAATTGTTGACCTGATTGTCGCACGAGTACCAGCCCATCTCCTTCATGTGAATCCATCGCTTGAGCGAACGTGAAATGGTACATGTTTCCGTATTGTTTCCGGGAATTTTTATCAATTCATCATGGATGGGGACATATTCATTTCCCCGTGCAATCGACAGATAATAGGCGCCGGAAAACACCTGAAAAGACATATCTCCCGGAGATACAAAAAACATTCTGTTATTGAGATTTTCAGATAATCCCGGGAGAAAGAACTGCCCTTGAGAGTCGATAAGAAAAATTCTGCAGGGCAGCAATTCACCGGTATCAGCGTCTCGGGTAATCAGGCGGACGGTTACCCGCACCGGCGCTTTCGGTGGATTCCCGATTGCCAGGATGGGAATTTCCCGGTCATCCAGTTCAATCATGATGAAAGCCTGTTGTTCACCCTCAATTTTTGGGGAAAAGGTAATTGTTATGTAAAGACTGTCGGAAGGCATCACAATCCCGGATTCCGGGCTGATTTTAAACTGGCCGTTCGAAACTCTGATTCCTTTAATGGTAACCGGCTTGGAGCTATTATTTCTCATTACCACGGTACTCGTCCCGGTCTCATTCACTTTAATGTCACGTATTTTGATAAGGGAAGAAGACAGTGAAACCGTTTCCATGCTTCCGCTGTTCCGTACATCTCCATGGAATTTGGGCCAGGATGTATGCGCGATACCTGATCCGGCGCCGGTGTCGAGAGCATAAAGATATCCGTCTGAAGAAACGGTGTATAAGATTCCCGTTTCATTTATCGTGGCGCCTGTAGTCCATAGAGAACCGCCGGTTCTATATTTCCATTTCAATGTGCCTTCGGGATTGAGCGCATACAAGTGCCCGTCATCGGAGCCGACATACACCGTCCCGTCGCTTCCGACAACCGGGTGACAACCAAAACTTTTATTCTGCACAGCATATTTCCAGAGCAGGGCGCCATCAGGATTTATTGCATAAAAATATGAATCACATGATTCCACATAAATGGCGCCGTTATCGCCGAGCGCCGGTGATGAACCGATTTTATCGCCTGTTTTGAATTTCCATTTCAAGGTTCCGTCGGGAAAAATCGCATAAAGATATTCGTCAAAAGAACCTATGTACAGGATTCCATCATACCCCGCGGCGGCGGAAGACCAATGAATGATGCCGCCGGTTGCATATTTCCAAATAAGGCTGCCTCGAGGGGAAAGCGCGTACACCTGGCCGGCTCTGTCGCCGAAATACACCGTGCCGTCGATGGAAATAAGGGGCGATGAGGCAATTTCCCCGCTCGCCTGATATTTCCACTTAAGCGTCCCGTCAGGATTGAGTACATACAGATTCCTGTCATACGAACCGAATACAATCGTTCCGTCAGCGGCCAATGCCGGAGTGGAACGTATCAAACCGTTCGTCGAAAAACGCCAGAGGAGATTCCCGTCCGGTTTCAGGGCATACAGGTAATTATCGAATGAACCGAAATATATATTCCCATCTTTGTCAATTGCCGGAGAATCGTCGATCGGTCCGTTTGTGTGATACTGCCATTTTTTTTTACCGTCCGGAGTTACTGCATAAAGGTTTCCGTTGCTGCTGCCGAAATAAATGGTTCCATCGAAACTGATGGCCGGCGATGACGCGATATAGTTTCCTGTGGTGGGCATTTTCCAGACAAGATCCCCCGGAGCAGCCCATATCGTAAAATTATTCACAACTAAAAATGCAAACAGGAATCCCAGAAATTTTAAGGGGGGCTTTTTCATGAGAAGGAGTCCATATTCCCCTGCGAAAAAAATTGAATAACCTATACCAGGTGTGTCGTTAAGTAAGCTAGGGTGATCATCCGAAAGGTTAATCCCCCCTACCCCCCTTATTAAGGGGGAAAAAGAAAATTGTTTCTATATGTAAACATTTATTAGTATTTAACAGAACCCTCTCTCTAAATTCCCCCCTTAATAAGGGGGGATGCCGAAGGCAGGGGGATCTTT
>JAUYCD010000225.1 GCA_030692375.1 Candidatus Latescibacter sp.
ACCATCTATTCCATTATAAAAAACACCTTGCATATAAAAAAAATAATTTGAATATATGTACTATCATAATAGCCGAATAATACTGCAACTTTTATCCATAAAAAGGAGATATGATTATGGAAAAGGCTGTTCGGATTTCCCTGGTGCTTTTCATGGTTTCATTAGTTCTTTTCGGTGCGTACAGCAAAAAAACATCGGCAGGGCCAGATTCAACCCAACCCTCCCAGATCATCCATGGTATTACCTTCGTCACCATTCCTGGCGGGACGTTCCAGATGGGGGATGAAAAGGGCGACCTGTGGTCTGAATGCCGACCTGTGCACATGGTGACGGTGAGCTCGTTTCAGATGAGCGAAGCGGAGATAACGAACTCGCAGTATTGCGCCTATCTAAATGCTGCGAAGGCTTCCGGTGACATTACGACGACGAGTTCAATTGTGACTGGTGCGAAGGGTACATATAACGGGCAGATTTATATGTATCTGTCTGATATCTTTAATTCAAATAACCGGTGCTGGATAACGTATAGCAATAATGTATTCAGCGTGGCATCGGGTCATGAGAATTGGCCGGTTGTGTATGTGACGTGGTACGGTTCAAAAGCATTTTCTGAATACTATGGATGGGATTTGCCGAGGGAGGCGGAATGGGAGTATGCCTGCCGCGGTGGGAAGCAGTATATATACGGAACGGATGACGGAAGTAAGGACAAGGCTAATTATTGGAATAACGGACCGAATCATCCTGTGAATGTAAAGAGCTACCCGAAGAATCCCTTCGGTTTGTATGACATGAGCGGGAATGTTTGGGAGTGGTGCAGCGACTGGTACGGGAGTTACAGCGCATCACCTACTACTAATCCAATCGGTGCACAAACTGGCACAAAGCATGTGTTGCGTGGCGGTAGTTGGATCGGCAACGTCAGCAATTGCCGGTCGGCCATCCGTCTCTCCTACGACCCGGTCTCCGGGGACTTCGTCGTAGGGTTCCGTGTGGTTCGCCGTTAGCTGCCTCTGAGAACTTATTGAACACTTGATTATTGATATTTGACACTTGATATGGGGTAAAGGGGTGCAGCCCCTTGCCGGTTTTAAAATCCCCCCGCCGCATTTAGCGGCGACCCCCTTATTAAGGAGGTAAAACTAGCCCCTGCAAATATGTCCCCCTTAACAAGGGGGATGCCGGCAGGCAGGGGGATTTCTTTCATGCAAGAGGGATACAAAGTACAAGAGATAATCTTTTCATCCTTCATCTTTCAGATTTTATCCTCACATATTCCTCCGGGTTCCTGACCACAAGAAGAATATACACTATGGCCGCGACCATCATACCCATAACGATCCCGAATGTGCGCTGGTAGGTGAGTATCCCCATGTCGATCAGCCGGCCGGTGACCACCGGGAGGATGACCATGAATGGAGTGACTCCTACATTGGTAACCGCTATATAGGTGGATTTGTCCTCAGTGGGACAGCATAAAATGCTCATATTGGTGTAGCCGACGTTATCCGACATTTCGGCAAGGCCGGTTACAACAAAGGCGATGAAAAGGATGACCATGCTGTTGCCCGGAATAAGCCAGATCATAATCATGTAGACAAGCGCGATAAGCTGGGAGGTCATGAGCATGTATTTCGGCCCGTACAGGTCGGAAATTTTGGCGAGAGTAAAACCGGCGATGGCCAGTCCGAGGGCATACAGGGAACTGAACCACCCGGCGTTCAGGGGATCGAACCCGCGGAACTTGATCAGGTAAACCAGGAGAAAGGCCATGATCACATAATGCCCGCTCATGAGCCATTTTGCCACGAGGAACCGGACGAAAAGCCGGTCAGATTTCAAAATGGCGAAGCATTTTTTCAGATATGCGCCGAATGAGGATTCTTCGGCGATCTGTTCGCCTTCCGGCTCATCGATGCCGAGAAGGATAAGCGCTATTCCCACAGAGATTGCAAAGGTAAGGAGGAAAAGGACAGTGTAATTGGAGGGTTCAGGGAATGCGCCGTTGACCGCCTTGATCGCGAACCCTCCGAAGAAAGTGCCGAGAAATTGCAGGGCGAATACGATTCCTATCAGGTGTCCGAGCTTCCCTGTAGGAATTATCTTATAGATCAGGGAAAAATTCGCGGGCATGAACATGCCGACCAGCGACACCGCCCATGCTGAAAGAACCAGAAACAGCCAGATGGAAAAGCCCGGTTTTGCGGCGCCAGAGAAGAGAATACTTCCCCCGATAACCAGCCATGTTAAACTGGAAAGGAACAGCGCCTTCGCCATAAAATGCTTCTTGATCGGCTTTCTTTCACTGGCATAGGCAGCCCAGAGCTGCGGCAGGGAGAATCCTGCCCACATGATGGTGGTGAGCGCGCCTATCTGGGTTGCGCTTGCTCCGAGCCAGGTGAGGTAGGCCACCGGGATGCCCAGATAGTAGGTCATGGAGCCGTTGACAGTTCCGCCGAAACCGAAAAGGAAGGCAAAAACATCGTATTTCAGGTACTCTCTCATGCTCCCGCGAACGGTCAAGTGGCTCCCTCCCTTCACAAAAAAAGTGCGAATGTTTTGAGTGGTTAGATCCTGAAACGAGTTCAGGATGACATGTGTCATGCCGAACTTGTTGCCGCTTCGCGGGAACGATGTAACCGTTTCGGCATCTATCGGTACACAAGCATTGAAAAAATCTTCTGGCTACCATTGCAAGGCAATAACCCGGCCATCCATGGTTCCGGCTATTACCAGGTTGTCCCTGACCGCGAATGCGCCGGGGCCATAATACGATCCCTGCGGGCCGGTGGATGCTCTATACGTCCACTGCACTTTACCGGAAGAGGCTTCCACACAGCAGACCTTATCATCATCACGTATGATCAGCGTATTGCCGGATGCAATCCCGGCGCTCATCCCAACGCCGGTCTCCAGAAATGACAATGGAGAACCATCTTCCGGAGAAAGACATTGCAGGCCTCTCCGCCCGTTCTGAGCAGATGTCGTATAAAACACATCTTTTTTCGGATTCACTGCCTGACGGTACGGAGATCCTGTCGATCGAAGGGACCAGACTACTTTCCCGTTGGATGCATTGAAAGCGATAAGATTCTTTTCATCTTTTTGGGCCGGGATTTTACTCACGAGAACCTTGCCGCGGGCGATGACCGGCGGCCAGAATGGCGCCGTTGTATAGTTGTCCTCCGGGGACGACACCTGGTTCTTCCATATCTCTTTGCCGGTCTCAGCGTCAAGGGCGCGAAAATAGCCGTCCATTGCCCCGAAAAACACCCTGTTTCCTTCTGCGGCCGGCTCCATGATGATCGGCAGGCCCACGGTATAATCCCACAATATTTTGCCCTTTTGGGTATCCAGGCATACAAGCTTATGCTCTCCCGCCGGTACGAACAGCTTCCCATTATCAAGGGTCAAACCGGCGACAATGGCGCCGTTTACCGGAGTCCGCCACAGGGGCTTTCCTGTCTTCGCATCACAGGCATACACCGTGCGTCCCGCCCCGTAATATACCCTTACGCCATCGGTTACAATTCTTCCGAGAATCTGTTCCTGTTCAGCCTTCCGGCGCCATACCTCTTTGCCGTTATCAAGCCGTAAAGCGTATACTCCTCCTTCAATAGTAGGTACTATCACGAGATTCTCCCAGATTACAGGCGCTCCCAGTATAGCCGAACCAAGATCCCTGGTCCATATTTCACGCACCTTTTCTCCCTGAACCTTGAAAATTGTATGCGCCAGCACAATTGCCCCATTTTCACCTGTGAACCGAATCGTCAAGAGGTAGCGGCCGGGAGTGACCGGCAGGGGCGCTGAAGCCTTCCACATCCCATTCCCGCCCGTCATCGGCGTCCACTTGGTGAATCCCGGGATCGAGTACTCCATGGCTCCCGGAAAAGCGGGCTCTGTCCCCGCAGTCACTATGAGATTACCGCTGACGGGAGCATCACTTTTCGGCGCCATGACTTTTAAGCGCGGACCGGACTGCGGAAATTCCACCGCCTGTTTCGGTTCATAAGTACTGGCCGGCCTGGCGAAATCTCTGGTCCGCACGAGAATCCTGTCCGGCTGCACAGTCACCACCCGGTAGCTTCCGGCTTTGGGAGTGCCGCCATAGAGCGATCCGGTCACAACAACCGGCACACCTCCCCACTTTGTAATCGCATCATTATGTGTGTGTCCCTGGAATATGACGGGATATTTGAAAGGCTGCAGCAATTCCACGATGTGGCTGGTATCTTCTTCCGGCACGTTGGCATGCATGAAGAGCAGGATGCGCCGGTCCTTTTTTACTGCACGCAGGTCGTTGCTCAGCCATGCAATATCAGTCGGAGTGAGCCGTATCAGGCCGCTGATCGGCCGGATGTTCAAAAATATGAAGTGGCAGCCGCCGTAGTCGAAAGAATATCTCGTACCGTGGCGCCCGATCAACGCCGGCCCGAGCGGATCGAATATTTCCCCCAGATCCTGGGCGCCGATCCCCGCATAATCCAGATCATGGTTTCCCACCACTGTGTATACGGGTATCCCGGCCAAGACAAGCGGCTGCATAAGCTTCTGATACAGCTTTAGCAGCGGCGTCCATCCGGCATCCCCTGTATCGCCTGAGTTTATGACAAAAGCCGGCTTCGGCTCCATTGCCAGGCATTCCCCTACCAATTGTTGCAAACGCTGGGGATTCTGCATCTGCATCAGGCTTGTTTCATCGAGAGGCTGCCCGATGGCAAACCCGTAGGCCGGAATATGAACATCGGAAATATTGACAAAGGAAAAACCGTTCGATTCGGCAGCGAAAATGCATCCGCTCCATGAAGCAGCGATGCAAATCGCTACGGTGAGAATTGCCGCCTTCCATCGGATTTGTGCCATGCAATTCTTCGTGCTGAAAAATCCCCCCTGCCTTCGGCATCCCCCCTTGTTAAGGGGGGAAAAGTGAAGCGATTTGATCATCGAATTCTTCCTTTTAAAAAAAATCAATTTCGATTATCTCCCTTAATAAGGGGGATGTCACCCTTAGTGACAGGGGGATATTCATGAAAGATGTCTTATACTAATTCGCTACCAATCATTAAAATATAGCCCATTGGAAACCCACTAGTTTTTGAATGGTTTTTTTATCTTCTGAGACCTCAAGCAACGCGGTTGACAAATCATTTTCGAGTTTTTCCATCGTAGACCAGAACCCGTT
>JAUYCD010000226.1 GCA_030692375.1 Candidatus Latescibacter sp.
CACGAGCCTGCCTTTTCCTACGCTGTTTCGAAGAGCGTCAATGATTTTCCCGGCCAGCCGCTCCAGGAGATTACAGGATTCTCCCTTCATGACCTCCTCCACGCGTGAGACAATACGGGAATAATCAACCGTATCTTCCAGCCGGTCGCTGACCGCGGGTTTGGAAAGATCGCGATACAGCTCCACATCCACCTCAAAAAGCTGAGGCCTGGTTTTTTCTTCGGGCAGAACTCCATGCGTTGCGGTAATCTTCAGTCCTAGAACTCTGATGACATCCATGAATCACCAAATAATTAAATACAGGTATATCGTTAAGTCAGCAACATACAGTAAATAAGAGAAATTGAGTGCTCCTGTGTCTTTAAAGATCCCTCCTGCCTTCGGCATCCCCCCTTATTAAGGGGGGAATTTTGAGAGAGGGTTCTGTCAAATCCTAATAAATCTTTTCATAGTGCAAGGAACAATTTTCTTTTTCACCCTTAATAAGGGGGGTAGGGGGGATTAACCTTTATGATGATCACCCTTCTGTTTTCTTTCGTTCTTGAATGGGCGAACTTTGCGAGAAAGATCCTTATTCATAAAGATAAAGAGGCAGATTGGCAGAGGCAAGTCCCAATCCTTCTAAAACCAGATTTGGGCGGTATTCTGCCTGAAAAGAGAGTAGAGGAAGGAGTTTTTCACCGCCGCCGCCGGTAATTACGACTCTATCGCCGCTTCCGACCGTTTCGGATGCTTTCGTGAACAGGACATCAACCGCCCCGGCCATCCCTCCTGCAATTCCGCAGGCTATACAGCTCCGGGTGCTGTTCCCGGGATCACGGCACTGCATATCAGGGGATACCATAGGCAACCCTGTCTGTGAGGCAAGCGCATGTGCCATAGCGTCCGCGCCGGGGAAAATATATCCTCCCATGACTGTGCCGTCATGGTCAATCGCATCTACTGTTACAGCAGTTCCTACATCGATCACCACGCAGGATTTTTGAAAAAGCCTCCAGGCTCTGAGGGCGGCCAGGGCGCGGTCTATTCCGTACTGTTCCGGCCGGTCATACACCACCCGCACATCGAGATCAGCGGCGGTGCGGGCGATCACCAGTTTCCCGGGCGCCTGGGAATGGAGAATGCGAAACAGCGGTTCACGGTAGAGCGGCGAGACAGAACATGCCGCAATCCACTCCGGATCGGGAATGGAGGAGAGAAGGCGGCAGATCGTTGCGGGTAAGAGGTCGATAGTTTCCGGGTAAGGCACATAGAGCGGGTTTCGGACGGTTTCACCATCCCAGCAGGCAAAATGCAATCGGGAATTTCCGCTGTCGAAGAGTGCGATCATGGTACTATTTTTGGCTTTGTACTTTGGACTCTCATGTTATCCCGGTCATCGATTCATACTTCGGCCGGAAACGATTAAGGAACGATGTCAGGAGCGTCTTACGGTCAGGGGTATAACCGGTTTCCAGAAAGAGCGAAGTGGCATCGGGCAGCCATGCCTCCCGGAAATCCTCCTCAGTCTGAGAAATATTAACTCCCATGCCCAGAATCACCGACAGCACAGCTTCTCCCCGGATGACCGTTTCGATGAGAATTCCGGCAGCCTTACGGCCCCGGATTAACACATCGTTCGGGTCTTTGATCTCGCAGAGGGCGCCGGTAAGCTCATGAATACTTTCAGCCAGGGCTTTCCCCGCTTCTACTGTCAAACCGGTCATTTTCCGTGCATCAACGGGCGGCGGCATGATAATCGACGCCCACAATCCTTTCCCACGGAGAGATGACCAGTTCCGCCCCTTTGTTCCGCGACCGGTAGTCTGCAGGAGGGCGCTGACCACAGTCCAGGATCGGCAGCCGTTATTTACCAATTCAGCAGCGAAATCCATGGTGGATGAAATCTCATCCAGATCATGCCAGGGGATGTCTCCCCCGGAAGATGAGAGCATTCTGATACGGCTGCCCTGTAATTCCAACATTCAGTCCACGTCGTATACTTGATGATCCGGCAAAAAGTGTTACAAAGCTTTCCGCACTACCGAAAACCTCACCCGGCCTTCGGCCACCCTCTCCTAGTCAGGAGAGGGTAATGACAAGTACCGCTGAGAGTTATCCCCTCTCCTGACTAGGAGAGGGGGATAGGGGGTGAGGTAAAGATACTCCAGAAAATAATTTAAAAATTTTCCAGGATCATCATGTAAATCCTGTCAAAAAATAATCGTTTACAGCTCGACGAACATAAGCGAAAAATCATGGTTGGTAACCGAGTGTGTCAGGGCGCCGATAGAAATATAATCCACCCCCGTTTCGGCAATCGCCCGGACATTTTTTATGCTGATATTGCCCGATACTTCAAGCCGTATGGTCTTTCCAAGCTCGGCGGCGATTTTTTTAACACGTGATACCGATTTTTGTATATCGGTAACTTCCATATTATCCAGCATGATGATATCCACCGGAGTATATGCCGCCTCCAGCACCTCGTCAAATGATTTGCACTCCACCTCAATTTTGTAGTTCTGACGGTTGTTGTTCAAATATTCGATTACGCGGTCCACTGCAATTCGTATACCCCCGGAAACAGCGATATGATTGTCCTTGATAAGCACCATGTCATACAGCCCGAACCGGTGGTTTGAACCTCCGCCCACTTTCACCGAATATTTATCCAGATGCCGCATGGCGGGAGCCGTCTTCCGGGTGTCGAGGATTTTGGCGTTGCAGCCTTTGATAAGATCCACATACTGCGCGGTTCTGGTGGCAATACCGGTCATACGCCCCAGAAAATTGAGCGAGGTACGCTCTGCTTTCAGAATCGAGGCGACCGAGCCGTTTATATCGGCTACTTTGTGTCCCGGATTGATAGTCTGCCCATCTTTATAAAATGTTTTTGTCTTGAGAGAGGGATCGACTTTGTGAAAAACATTCATGGCCACATCTATGCCGGATAGAACTCCTTTTTCCTTGCTGAAAAGGAAAGCGGTGGAGACCAGCCCTGCCGGCACGGTAGAGTCGGTGGTTATATCGCCGGGCCCCAAATCTTCAGAGAGCGCCCTTTCTATGAGCTCATCAGTCATCTTCGCGCATGATTTTTCCATCACTTATTCTCCCAGTTCTCAGCTAATTCCTGAATGGTTCGCGGAAGAATTTCATGCTCCTTTTCCAGAACTCTCTTCTGAAGTGTTTCAGGAGTGTCGCCGGGCAAAACCGGTACTTTTGCCTGTGAAAGTACCGGCCCATGATCGTACGTATTGTCTACCAGATGTACAGTTGCACCGCTCTCTCTCTCACCCGCCGCAATCACCGCCCCATGCACGCGCATTCCATACATTCCTTCGCCTCCGAATTTGGGGAGAAGCGCCGGGTGGATATTGATGATCCTTCCTGCATAAGCATGAAGCAGAACAGGACCTGCTTTCTTCATATATCCGGCAAGAACCACCAGATCAATACCGTGACCTTTAAGCTCTGCCGTTATTCTTTTGTCCGCAGCCTCGAACGAACCCTCGCTCTGAGCGCTGATATGGAGACTGTCGATGCCGTGCCGGCGCGCTCTCTCGATCGCTTTTGCACTGGAATTGTTGGAAATCACCAGCACTACATCGCCTGCAAGCGACCCATCGAGGCTGCGGTCGATGATACTCTGCAGATTCGAGCCGCCGCCAGATGCGAGAACGCCGATTTTCAATCGTTTCATGCTGTCCTACATTATTATTTCGACAAAACACCGCCCAGACTGTAGTTCACGGTCAAATATTTTTTAGCCACCCTCATAATATCTTGAGCATTTACTCTTTCGACATTCCGGGTATAGTCATCGGCAAACTCGAATCCCAGCCCGAGAATCTCGTAATGCCCGTGCTGGGCAGCCTGTCCGGAATTGGACTCCAGGCTCATGATATACATGCCGCGAAGGTAATTTTTCGCCAGGGTAATCTCATCGGGCAGAGCCTCCTCATTTTTCATGCGAAAAATTTCCTCCAGAAGCACCTTTTTTGCTTCCTGGTAGGTGGAAGGTTTCGTGCCGATATATGCCACATAAAGCCCGGACGCCAGACGGGCATTGACAAAGGAAGACACCTGGTAGGCCAGCCCCCTCTTTTCCCTTATGGCCACAAAAAGCCGTGAGTTCATCGATCCGCCGGTGATGGAATCCAGCACATCCATAGAGTAGTAAACGGGATCGTTTAAAACCGGCGAGGACCACCCCAGAGCAAACCAGCTTGCTGCGGTTTCACGGGTTTCGACATTTTCCACCGGAGCCGCATGCACCTCTATTTCACCGGCGACCCGGTGAGGCTCGGTGCCTTTGGAGAGTCCGCCCAGCGCCCGGGTGATATCTTCAATCAGACGCTTTTCCTCAAAATTCCCCACTGCGGTGATGACCATGTTATTGGGAATATAAATATCCCGGTACGTCTTTACAAGGTCATCCCGGGTTAATTTTGCAATGGTTTCAGGATATCCCATAAGAGGCTTATGGAAGGGATGTTTGCCGTAATGAGCCTCCACCATCAGTTCGACAGCCCTGTTCAGGGGCTGATCACGGCGTGTGAGGATATTACGCGCCTGGAGCTTTTTCTGAAGTTCCACTGCATCTCCCGGAAAGGAGGCATTCAGGATAATATCATAGAGCACTTCCAGACTTTTGTACAGACTTGCCGAGGTGGACTGTATCGCGATGGTTCCATATTCACGGTCGGTGGAGGAAGATAACCGGGTACCCATACTCTCCAGTTCCAGGGCGATCTGTTCTGAAGCACGTGTTTTTGTACCCTTGATAATGGTATCCTGCATGAGGGTAAAAAGCCCCGCCTTGTCGTCAGGTTCATACAAACTGCCCATGTTAAGAGATATAATCACCGATACGATGCTGTTCGTGGTCAGGGGATTGGTCAATATGGTCAGATCGTTGGTCAGCTTGGTTCGTTTCACAGCCAGAGCCTCCAAAGGAAATAATCCGCTCACTGTCAGGAGCGAAATGAGCATGTATACCGCGTTGCGGCTTCTATTCACCACGGACCTCCCTGTCGGTAGGGATACGCTGATTGATGATACCGAGGGAATAAGCCGCCGGATCGAGGATTTTTTTTACATAGGCGTTCAGGTCGCCGGCGCTCACCGAATCGATGGTCCGTTCATATTCGGTAACCCGCTCCAGAATTCCCAGGATATTATAGTCGCCAAGGGTACTGGCGATATCGGAATCGGTTTCATTGGAAAACTCAAAATCAGCCTTGAGCATGGTTTTCACCTTTTTCAGCTCTTCCGGATCAGAGGCATCATTCCGCAGTTTGACAATCTCCTCAAGCACCACATCTCTGAACCGGGGGACATTCTCACGGTCCATAATGCCAAGAATGACAAACAGACCGGCGCGTTTCAGGGGGTAGATAAACACCTGCACCGCAGAAGCTATCTGCTCCTTTTCCACAATCCTGCGGTAGAGCCGTGAGCTTCTTCCCTCTCCCAGAATGGAGCTGGCCACATCCAAAGCGGCATTTTCACGTACATCCTTCAGCCCGGTGGTCGGAAAAGCCATCATTACATACGACATGTTCACATCCTTCTCGAGGGTGAACCCCTGGATGGATTTCCTCTGGGGAACTGCAAAGTCCTGAACGTTTTTCTTAAGATCAGGATTGGGGTTCCATCCCTCGGTCAGGCGCTCTATTTCACTTATTGCCTGGGAGGTTTTCACATCGCCGACCACCACCGCGGTCATGTTGTTGGGAACATAGTACTTGCCGAGGTAGGCCTTGAAATCTTCCCGGGTAATCCCTGAAACGCTTTCCGGAGTTCCCAGCACCGGATGGGCATACGGAGTGCCCGGGAACATGACCTTGAACATCTCCTCGTACAGCTTGCCCATCGGCTCGTCTTCCTTGCGGTTCATCTCTTCCTTGATGACCCCCAGCTCCTTTTTTATTTCCTCTTCGAGGAAGGTGGAATTCCGGATGGCATCGATGAGGACATCGGCGGCCAGCGGAAAATTTCCCGAGGGCAGAACCACGTAGTACGCCGTGTATTCTTTGGAAGTGAACGCATTGTTGTATCCGCCCAGGCCTTTTACCGCACGGTCTATTTCCCCTACTCCGCGTTTTTCTGTCCCTTTGAAGAACATATGCTCATAGAAATGGGAGATGCCCTGTTCATGCTCGGTCTCGTTGATGCTGCCCGTGTTGCACAAGAGATATACCGCAACGATGGGAGCTGTATGCACCTCTTTCACAAGTACATCCAGCCCGTTTTTCAGGGTCACTTTGGTAAAGGGCTCGATAGGCGTCTGGGGCGCCTTGGGATTTTTCCCCGGCGCCGGACTTGCCCATGAAGCGGAAAATACTATGGTAAATGCCGCCATGACAAGGACGGACATATACATGAATTTCATGAATATCCCTTTCAAAGGTAGCGATAGAATGAAATAAGCCCTCATAGAGAGTATCGGAAATGAATTCTTCTCTATGGATTGACAGCGGATTTTTTAGTGATGGAAAAACGATTTTACCTGTGAAGATACGGCACGCATTGTAAGTATACAACATTTTTTCAACGAAAAAAGTTATTTTGTTAGTATGTCAAATGCCCCGTCGCCGCCGAATTCAGGGGCAGCCGGACCGTATTCCCGTACAAACGGGGCGCCCGCTTTTTGTAAAAAATCCTCAACCGCTTTCCTCAGTATTCCCACTCCCCCCTCAGAGTTATTCCCACGGCCGGTGATAATCAGAATACGGAGACGCTTTCCTTTCGCCCTGCTCAAAACACTCCTCACTCGGGCGAGCGCCCGGTCTTTGGTGTAGCCGTGGAGATCCACCGTGAGATCATGAACCGCTCGCGGCCGGGTCGGTTTCTCCGCACCCGGATCGGATCCGTATTTCGCGCTCTGGATGTCCTGCGGTAAATTATCCAGCGCTTTCAGGAAAAGCTCGCGCTCACTGTCATTCATCACGGACCTCAGGCAATTCGGGTTTTCCCAGCCTCATTAAAATTCTGTGCTCTTCAGGACGAAGGAATCCGCTGGTAAGATAGACCACCGGAGGTGCCAGGAGGAGTAACCCCCGGAAAATAATACTTGCCGCATGTCCTTCCAGTTTAATGAATTCCGGGATAAGCGCTATGATCACTGTGAGCAGAAATACAGCGCTCAGCCTTCCGAATTCATACTCGACCGGATACACCCTCCGGGAGAGGAAATAAAGCACTGCCGCCATGGAGATATATGCCACGATGGTAGTATATGCCGCTCCAAATACTCCAAACATCGGAATCATGAGAAAGTTCAATCCGATGTTAAGAAGTGCGCCCACCGCTGTCGCTGCCGGAAGATACCTGGTTTTCTCACGGATAAAAATTCCCGCCAGCATGATGAGGTAAAAACCGTCAATGACATAAGCAAAAGCGACAAACGGAAGTAAACCTGCCAGATAAACAGGATACCTGTCCGGCGGGGCGTACAGGCTGAATAACTCGTTTCGGAACAGGGTGATAGCCAGAAAAACAACACCGATGAACATCGCATAGTAGGTCGCCACCCGTGCAAACATTTTCTGAGCGTCCCTGTCATCCTTCACCGAGAGGAAGAACGGCTGCCATGCCAGCCGGAAAGAGTTCACAAAAACCATGATGCCCGCCATTCCCAGAGCGTACGCTACCCCGTACCCTCCCAGCTCCCGCATTCCCTGGTCTCCGAGAAGGTAAAGGATGAGGAATCGATCGGAATTATCCACAATTCGCATGGCCAGAAGGGTGAATATGGTGGGAACTCCGAAAGCAAGCATCTGCTTCAGCGTGCTTATGGACACATACCGGCCCAGATAGGTGCGGTATACTGGTATGAGCAGAACTGCAATCACTGCCACAACAATCAGGTTGGCCTCGAAAACACCATCAAGACCCCGGCCCATGATTACTACAAACAGAATGTTTAAAGCGATGAACAGAACGAACCGGACGAAGGAAATCACCGAATAGTAAAGGAGACGGTTCTCCGCCCGCAACACCAGAGTAGGATATACTACCACGGTATCGAAAATCATTGTTAAAAACAGGAGCCGAATGAGGTAGCGGTAGGAATCGCTCTTGGTGATGACCTGAGATATGAAGCCATTGAAAAAAAAGGCAGAAAGAAGAAAAATAAGGCCGATCAACATGGTGAAGGTGAATGCCGTGCTCAGCACCTCGTCCCGCTTTTTTTCGTACTCCTTATCCATGAAATACCGGAGGAAGGCATTATCCAGCCCAAGGGTATAGAACAGCCCGAGAAAGGCGGCGGCGCTGTACAGGGCAGTTCGCACTCCCATTTCTTCCTGGGTGAACACATGGGTGTAAATGAAGACCAGGACGAATCCGGTTCCCCGTGATACCGTCTCCGCCAACCCATAGACCACCGAGTGTTTGAACAGACGCTTCAGGTGCTGAAACAAATGGCATCTCCCCTAATAGAAGACTCGGCTAAATTCAATAAAGTTCATTTTAGCGATACCGTATAAAATTGCTTTCAATGAAATAATCAGGAACCGCACGAAAGTCATGAAAGAACATTTTGATCATGGGAAATGAGAAAACAATTTTCGTGTATATTGTGTTTTTAGTAGTTATTCATCACCACGGTTCAAAAAAGCATCTTAATGTCTATTTAAATGGATTAATCCGATTCAAAACATACTTCTTCAACGTCTCCCACCTTCCCGGATACAAATACTTTTCAATATCGAGCTTAAAATCTGAAATCCCCATATCCCCTTCTGCTCTCTTCCCCGCCAAAATCCATATATTGCTCATCTCATCTGCGCCCGAGCTTACCTCAAAATCCGCCAGCCTGAACAACGCCTCAAAGGAATTCGGGGTGAAGGCGTTTATATGTGTCACAGGGTCATAGCCAAGTCTGGCTATCCCCGCGTGTATCTCGCAGGGAACCATCGCATATACCAACCCCTCCTTTTTCAATAGATTGCGGAACATTTTCACAACAGACAGGGGATCGGCTATATGCTCAAGAACCGCCCTACATACAATTGCATCGTAAATTTCTTTTTCGTTTAACTCATGGATGTTGTTCCCGACCTTCCTTATCCCCGCAACCTGCCCTGTCTCATAATCAACCAGGTCGCATTGACATCCGTGCTCCGCAAATGGAACGACAAACCAGCCGCTTGCCCCTCCGCAGTCGAGAATACGGATATTCTCCTTTTTCAACCCACCCATGACAAGGTTATAGATATGTTCTCTGTTACTTTTAGAGTAAGGGTCATTCTCGAGAAATGAATTGTACTCCTCTATCTCCTCCGGTCTACTGTGCTCCCCAAGGAATCTGTATTTTTCTGAGATATCATTTTCATCCGGACGGGGGCTATATGCCATAAAACCGCAATTCAGGCAATATTGAGAGGTGATAGCAATCTCCTGCTTATCAGGGAACCAGACCCTGAAAAGGACCTCTCTCCTAAGACGTTCATAGGAGTTCAGAAGTCTTTCTCTGATCCTCTTTGGTTTTGGCGAAGCATAGATGAACGATCTGGCAAATCCGGTGAGATAATGCACAAGGCTTATGATTCTATCGTTCCTGAATAGGGAATTCGGGGAATGGTCAGCGGCCTTATAGATATATCTCTGGACAGGTTTCCAGTCGCGGAATTTACACAATGGGCAGGGATAATCTGAGATCATAGGATTATTCCGGGATTCCCCATATCAAAATCATTAGCAGTCAAAATTCTTCATAAACTTATTGATAAACGAATATTACCTTATAAAAATTCTTTATCAAGTATTTTCTATACTTATTGTTAAAATTTAAAACATTTGAGCATTATGAACAGTGAAATACTCCGTTAATGAACAGTATTGAGGCTAAATGCTCAGGAACAAGGCTATAAAGAATAAAGAGTGAACAAAAGAATTTGAATTCAAAGGTAAGGTAAAAGATATAATTACCTTTGCGCCTCTGTGCCTTTGTCACTTTGTGCCTAATCTTTATCTATCTCCTTATCAACACCATCTTGTCACGGAATTGATTGCCGTCCTTGTCCACTCCGGAGAAAAAGTATACCCCGGAAGCGGCATACTCATTTTTGAAATTGCGCCCATTCCACCGGACGTAGGAGATACCTTTTTCGTTGGTGTATTTCACATCGAGCTGATTCACCTGCGCGCCGTTGAAAGTATAGATGCGAACCGGCTCGCCCGGTTTCAGATTGGTGAACGTACAGACGGAATCGGTTCCGTAGAGGGAAAATGGATTGGGATATACATGGATCATTTTCCCGGTTTCCACTGCCTGGGTTCCGAAAACATGGAACTTGTTCAGACCGGAATCAGTCCCGACCCAGAGGACATCGCGTTTGTTATCATATTTTAACGCATAAATAGTATTGGAGAACAAACCGCTGTTTTGTGCGGTATACACCGTAACCAGTTCATTGCCGGCGTTGATTTTCACGATCCCCCGCGAGGTGCCGATCCATTTGTTGTTAAGGCGGTCGACTTCGATACACAACACTTCACCCGCTGCGGCGCCGAGAAGCTGATTCATGATTTCCACCTTCAGGCCGTGATTGGGGAACTTGGTAATGCGGTTCAGCCCTGCATCAGTACCGACCCAGACATATCCATCTTTGTCGAATTGAAGGGCGGAAATACGGAGGCTGTTCAGGCCGCTTTCCAGGTTGAGAAGCTGTTTTTCACGGCGGGATTTGTCGAAGGGATCATCTCCGACATACAGCACCATAACCCCCTTGGTAAACGTCCCCATCCATACCCATCCATCGTTATCCGCGCAGATTCGAAAGATCTTGGCGGTGGGAATATCTCCGTCCAAAGGAGAATAATGCTGGTATTTGGTCAAAGGGTACCCATTGAGGACCACTGCTCCCGAGGAGGGGATAGGCTCGAGATTATGACTGAGGGGTTCGTCGGCGTCGGGCTGATCAAGCTGGTAATTGGCAACCCAGATATTGCCGTGTTTGTCTTTCGTAATATCGGGGCACACAACATAATTTTTTTGAATAGTATCCTTTATTATCGTATGAGCGGGATCGAGCGGAATGATCTTATCCCCTTTTTTGTCCGGGGTCCCGTCATCCTGAATCACAAATACACCGCTTGGGTTCTTTCCCCAGGCCGCAAGCCAGACAGTCTGGTTGTTGTCAAGCACTACCGCATCAGGAGTAGTAACAAAACCATCGCTCTCACCATAGGTTGTCCAGACATTATTCTGCAGCCGGTGTAATGATGTTCTATTATCTTCCTTCAAAGCAGTTGTCGCCCAAACGACATTGTCATCAGTAACCTGTATTTTACTGAACGTCATACTTCTCGGGCCCGGAACCGGCGCAATATCCACAAGCCCGGTGTCCGCATAACATTTTATTCCATCGGTAATCGTTCCCAGCCAGGCTCTATCTTTTGTGGCAAAAAGACTTTTATAGTAGTTTATATCTTTACGATTCCACAACGTGCCATTTTTCTTAAACAAACCACTGCTTCCCACCGCAAGATAGGTTCCCAGACCCTCCGAAATACTGAAAATACTTCCAAATGTATCAGTTTCCCAGAAGGTGCCATCTTTTTCAAAAAATTCAAGCAGGCCATCCAGAGTGGTACCCAGAAAAATGTGTTCTCCGGAATTGTCTTTTACATTCTGAATACAGTTGAAGCCGCCGGATCTATTCGAGTACGTTTTCCAACTGGATTCGACATCGAGATTCGGGTTGTTCTCGTCTGCCACTGCCAGCCCGTTTGGCGTGCAAACCCAGATCCTGTCGTTGAACACCTTGATCTCATTCACAGGAGTACCCATAGGAATGTCACCCAGTTTTTTAATGGTCCGCAGTTCACCCGAACTGAGATTCAGTACATCTACTCCGCTCGTATGCCCGACGTACAAAATGCTGTCATTTTTAGCGTATATACTGCGCACGCCGATATTGTTTGGTGCATATTCCGGAAAAAGGATCGGATCGAACCGCTCAATCTGCGGGTCAAAACGCCAGAGACCCCCGGTAAGGAAGCCGATATATATGTAGCTGGGTGATACTCCCAGGCACTTAACATTGCCGCTTTCCAGCCCGTGGTTTTTGTAATAGAGG
>JAUYCD010000227.1 GCA_030692375.1 Candidatus Latescibacter sp.
CCTCATGGAGGATAACGTCCATACCATTCGCCAGCGTGTACTTCTCAAACTTTAATTCCAGCGGCTTATCCGCAATTGCAGCCTGAGGAATAAGTCCAAGGAGAAAAAGAAAGGCTGTGAACATCCTGCAAACACGTTTCATTTCACGCCTCCTGTTTTTTTATGTTCACGGCATTTTAACAGCTTGTTTCTGCTCCTTTTTTATATAAGAACCAATATGCACGTTATAAATCTATCAAGCAAATTGTTAATTATCATTCAGACCCTGAAACAATACATGACGATATAAATAATTACGCACGTTTTGAGTGATAGATGCCGAAACAAGTTCGGCATGACACGTGTCATCCTGAACTCGTTTCAGGATCTATAACCCCAAACAACTGTTTTTATAGGGTGGGATATAAAAAAAGTGCAGCCTCAATCAGACTGCACCTCATTTTACATGTATGAAACGTTGAATTTTATAGATCATAATAAAGCGCAAATTCCCAGGGGTGGGGACGGAGCCGAATTTCTTTGACTTCATTTTCCATCTTGTAGTTTATCCAGGTGCGGATAACATCTTCGGTAAACACATCCCCTTTGAGGAGGAATTCATAATCGGCTTCCAACTCCTTGATCGCTTCCTCGAGAGCGCCCGGCATGACCGGAACAGAAGCCAGCTCTTCAGGAGGCAGATCATAGATGTCTTTGTCCAGAGGGTCGCCGGGATCGATACGGTTCTGTATGCCGTCCAGACCGGCCATGAGCAGAGCCGAGAAGGATAGATACGGGTTGCAGCTGCAGTCCGGATAGCGGATTTCTATCCGCTTGGCCTTGGGACTCATGGAGTACATGGGGAACCGTATGGCCGCTGAGCGGTTACGCTGCGAATATGCAAGATTCACCGGCGCCTCGAATCCCGGCACCAGACGGCGGTAAGAGTTGGTGGTCGGGTTGGTGAATGCCGCCAGTGCCCGTGAGTGGCGAAGCACTCCTCCCACAAAGTACATGGCCATTTCACTCATTCCTGCATACCCGGATCCGGCGAAAAGGTTTGTGCTGCCTTTCCAGAGAGACATGTGGGTGTGCATGCCGGTGCCGTTGTCGCCGAAAAGGGGCTTTGGCATGAAGGTAAGTGTTTTCCCGTTGCGGTGGGCGACATTTTTCAGGATATACTTGTAAAGGTTGGCTCCATCGGCCATCTTGACCAGGGTGGTGAAGCGCAGGTCGATCTCGCCCTGCCCGCCGGTGGCCACTTCATGATGCTGCGCCTCAACTTCCAGACCGCAGGCTGTCAAGACCTGAACCATTTCCTCACGGATGTCCTGCTGAGAATCCGTGGGGGGAACCGGGAAATATCCTTCCTTATACCGTGGTTTATAGCCGAGGTTGGGATTTTCAACCCTGCCGGAATTCCATTTCCCCTCGATGCTGTCGATATGGTAATATCCCTCATGGGAGTTCTGATCAAACCGTATATCATCGAAAATGAAAAACTCCAACTCCGGCCCGACATAAGCATTGTCTGCGATACCGGTGGATTTGAGATACATTTCCGCCTTCTTGGCGACATTCCGGGGACAGCGGGTATAGCGTTCACGGGTGATTGGATCGACGATGTCACAGATCATGCTGATCGTCTTGTATTTGGTGAAAGGGTCCATAAAAACGGTTGAAGGATCGGGAATAACCAGCATGTCGGATTCGTTGATCGCCCGCCAGCCCCGGATTGAAGAGCCGTCGAACCCGAAACCGTCTTCAAAAGCCGCCAGATCGAGTTCTTTGGCGGGAACGGAAAAGTGCTGCCACATTCCGGGAAAATCCATAAATTTCAAATCCACCGAAACAACATTTTCCTTACCCATTATTTCAAGAACATCGGCGGGTGTATGACTCATGGTAACCTCCTGAAGATTGAATGAAAATATGGGAACTTTAAGTAATTATGTAAGTAATTGCTTATTATAATGATAGATGCCGAAACGAGTTCGGCATGACACGGTCACCCTGAACTTGTTGCAGGGTCTAACAAATGATGAAGCGGCAAAAAATATTACAAAATCTTCAATTCTGTCGAAACCTCACCCGGCCTTCGGCCACCCTCTCCTAAATAGGAGAGGGTAGAAACAAGGCGCGTAACGAGTTACCCCCTCTCCTGACTAGGAGAGGGGGATAGGGGGTGAGGTTTTCAAAGTAGAGAAAGTAATAATTTTCCTTTTTTGCCGGATCATCAAAAAATATAATACAACTTTTTCACACGCCTTTTAGTTACGCACATTTTGTGCCAGATTAATAAATCATTTTCTAATATCAACAAGTGCAATCACTTGCATTAATTTCAGCAGCAAGGGGAAGTATGCCTGAAATGAACCAGGTGTTGATTTTTTAAAAAATATTGTTCATAATATGAACAATTCATAGTGTGCAGTATAGGGGAGTGCATGATTTTGTTGGGAAGCGCTGATACTTCGAGTCTTTTGTTGACTCTTTCGCTTCGCCAATGTATATTTGAAGTTTGAAGAAAGCATAAAAATGAGTCCCTTACACATATAAGGAGCTAGAAGCCAGCATGTTAAAAAAACCAAAAAGATTGACAAAAAAAGAACTGAAAAAAGACCCGTTTGTGCTTTTATCAGCCCAGGTGGTTGATTTTTTCCGGGCTGAATGGATCAAGATTGGCAGTATCGTTCTTGCGGTGGTGTTGGTATCGCTGATTGCAATATTGATTGTCAACGGCAAGAAAAAAAGCGAGATAAACGCCTATGATGCAGCATTGACTGCCCTTCAGAATAATGCGCCGGAAGCGCCGGATCTTTTAAAAAGAATTATCCAGAAATACGGCGGTTCCCGGAGCGCGGCCGACGCGCTCATTCAATTGGGCAACCGGTACTATATACAAAAGGACCTGAATAATTCGGAAAAATATTACAAGGAGTATATTGAGAAATATTCTGGAGATCCGGTATATGGTTTTAATGCGTACAATAACCTCGGAAGTATCTACGAAGAAAAGGGTGATTTCATGAAAGCTGCCCAAACATACGAACAATTCACCCAAAAATACAAGAACTCGGTGTTTGACCCGATCATGTACCTTAATGCCGGAAAAGCATATATCCAAGCCGGCGACAAAGTATCGGCTAAAAAGAATTTATCCATTATTGCTCAGAGTTTTCGCGATTCCCGTGAAAAAGAAGAGGCCCTCTACTACTTGGAATCATTAAATTAGTGTGAATAAAAAAACAGCAAATCCAGGTTATCTGGAACTCTCTGCGACCGGTGAAATTGATAAGATAGTAGAGATACTGAAGAATATCTATTCTACATGCTGTCTTTGCCCGCATGCATGCAATGTCGATAGAAACTCCGGAGAAAAAGGGATTTGCCGTTCAGGAAACATGCCGGTAGTTGCCAGTTATAACGTCCATCACGGCGAAGAACCCCCCATAAGCGGCTCCCGGGGTTCCGGCACAATTTTCTTTTCCGGGTGCACCGGACGGTGTATATTCTGTCAGAATTATCCGATCAGCCAGTTAGGCTCAGGAAATGAAGTAACGGAAGATTGTCTCGCGGAGATGATGCTTGAACTTCAGGACCGGGATTGTCATAACATTAATTTGGTAACTCCAACTCATTTCGCCCCATCAATTGTGGCTGCAATTCGCCTTGCGGCCTCGAAAGGACTGAGATTACCGATTGTATATAACACCAGCGGGTATGAGAGGGTCGAAATACTACGGCTTTTGGACGGTATAGTCGATATCTATCTTCCGGATGCCAAATATTCATCGGATACACCTGCGCAGGAGCTTTCCGGATTTAAAAAGTATGCCGAGAAAAACCGTACTGCACTACTCGAGATGTACCGTCAGGTTGGAAATCTCCAGATACGCAGCGGGATTGCGGTAAGAGGTTTGCTGGTTCGTCATCTGATTCTGCCCGAAAACCTTGCCGGTACTGATGAAACGCTGAAATATCTGACCAGTGAGATTTCTCCCGATGTTTATATCAGTCTTATGGATCAGTATTTTCCCGCATACCATGCTCTCAACCACAAATTCTTGTACCGAAGGGTAAATAGTGATGAATATATGAAGGCTTTGCAGTCATTTGATGATAATGGCCTGCATAACGGCTGGATTCAGGAACATATAGAAATGGCATAAATCAGTACTTTAATCCATCATGCACACCATTCCGTCCGAACATCAAATATGGCAGTAACATATTGAGCTATGCCGGAGGATAGGGTTGCACACCGCTTACCAAGTTCCATAAGGGAGGGAAAAATGCAGAAACCTCAACTCTCAGAAGAGGAAAAAATTGCAAGGAAAGTAAAGATACGGCGAACAATATCCTATATTTTAGGTATTTTCGCTGCAATTGCTATTATTACTTTCATCATCTTTGCAATGGGAACCAAAAAGAATATTAACACCAAAACCGCCATGGACAGCCAGGAACTCCGGAGCAATCTGAAACGGATCATCAATTTGGAAAACAAATACTTTTCCGAAAATGGTACATATGCCAGTTTCAATTACCTGATAAGGTCCAAAGAGCTCCCGATGTACGACCCGAATCTTGATGGTAATTTTAAATATAAGTTCGATGCGAAAACTGGGATCGCAACCGGGATGGAAAAAGACGTCGATGTGAATACTGACAACGATACTTCAGATGGTCTTACGCTTTCGGTAAAATGGGAAGACGATGTGACCAAGGGATCACATTTTTTCTGGACAGACGAAGACAAAGCGGATTTCAAACAAAAAGCTGCCGAACCGGCTAAACCGGCTACTCAACAGCCCGCCGCAGCACAACCTGCGGCTTCAGGGGGAGAGAAAAAGTAAGCAATTATATTATTTTTTCACATGGGGATAGTTTCCAGGCTATCCCCTTTTTATTTGGAAAAGACATCTATGGAAGAAATGCTCAAATATCTGCTTATCGCACTTTTTGTTGGCGGAGCTGTTCCCATATTCATTTCCTATTTTTCGAGAAAACATCAAACCAGGCGAACGAAGAAAAAAGAAAAAAATCGCAATCACTGACGACTTACCGCCGCGCGTATTGTCTGAGCCAGATCCTGGTTGATGGATATTCCCCGAGATTCAGCTTGCAGCAGTATTTGGTATGCCAATGTGATGTTTCCTAAAAGAAACTGAGCTATCGCCATGTTATTCAATATTATCCGTTCATTTCCCCCCCGCTCTGACGCTCTGTTCAGGCACTCAATCGCCTTACCGTATTCTTCTTTCGCAATCATCACATTGCTCAGTTCTTCATAGGGCAGGGGATTCATCGGATTGATTCGCACAGACAGACTTAATTCCCTCTCCGCTTCATCCATACGGTTAAGTTTTTCCAGCACGATTCCAAAGTCTGTATGCGCATCAGCAACCTGCGGCGATGTTGCCACCGCCCGTGCATAATATTGTGCTGATTCTTCATATTTGCCCTGATCATATAACCGTTTCCCATATCCTCTGAGCGCGGGCTCATAATCGGGGAGTATTTCCAGTGCCCTTCGGAAATAACCCATGGATTCCTGAGCCGTTTCCTTTTTTCCGGTGAGATACCCTAAGTTACACAGTATTTTTACACTATCGGGTGAATTCTTCAGATCGGTTTTGAAAAGGGTATAATCATCGTACCAGGCCATATTCCTCACCACAGTTTTTACTGCGAAAAGAGCAAGTAGTAAAACAAACACAACAAGTACCGGGATACGCAAAGTTTTAAGATATTTTGAAAAGAGAAAACCAAGAGCGAGTGATAAACCGGCTGAAGGCAGATACATGAGACGTTCACCCATGATGGTGCCGATTGGGAAAAGAATATTTGAAACAAGGATGTACGGGAAGAAAAACAGGAAAACAGCAATGAGATAGACGGGATATCGATTCCTGAAATGCAGCGCTACTGCGGTTATACCGGCAAGGATACCGATTCCTGCTATGGGTTTAAAATGCAGGATCGATGATAAAATGGGGATCTGATTATACGAATAATCAGCCGTCAGATGGACTGGAAAAAATAAAAGCATGAAATATCGGTACAATACACCGCATGCCGTAAAAATACGTTCCCCGGGTGCAGCGTGATAGAGGGGATTGTCCACAAAATCCGGCACCAGACCTGCAGTAGTGTTTCCCAAGATCATCCAGCGGATAATGATGTAGAATACTATCGTCAGTCCCAGGGCGAAATATTTTACAATAGTAAATGTATTTCGCATTGGCCTTTTCAGTATACTGTCTGTCCCCAGGAGTATAAAAGGAAACATCACCGCTGTTTCCTTTGAAAGAAGCGCAGCAAAAAGAAATATCGAAGCGGCAGCTATCGAAAAAAATCGTGCCCGATATTTTTCCAGAATTATCCAGGCCAGAAAAAGAAAAAAAACGAACAGTAATTCCGGCCTTCCGGCAATATTGGCCACTGCTTCCGTATGAAGAGGGTGGAAAGCGAATATGAATCCTGAAGCGACGGCAGCAGGAACATTTTTAATAATAAGGAGAACGAGAACTCCAAACAATACCGCATTCAATGCGTTCATGGTTACATTGAGAATATGAAATGAAAATGGGTCGGGCTTTGCTCCATGTGCATTCACAGCGTAGGAAAGAATCACCAGCGGCCGGTATAAGCCATCTCCGGTAAAACCGGCGCCGGCGCGATAATTGGATGAGAATATCTCTTTCAGAGATAGTGAATGGGACAGAATTTTGTTTTCAACGATAAGGCTTTTATCATCGAAAGCGAATTTGTTGTGTAGACTGTTTGCTGAGAGAAGCCATGCGGAGCAAAAAATGGCTGCAAACCAAAGGATTGTCTTGACGGAATATGTGGAGATTTTTTTCATAAGATTGAATAGGCTGTAGCCTTGGAAAGGAAAGTGGCTCATATATATTATTCGCATAATATATCTTATGTAAACCAACCATCATTTGGTTGAATCATTTCTTAATTTCTTGGCAAGTTTCCATAAAATCCGGGTGCTCTATACCGATAACTCTTAAAAGGCTTATGAAAATGTTGGCTTTTATTCTCATTATAGATCCTGAAACGAGTTCAGGATGACGTCATGCCGAACTTGTTTCGGCATCTATCAATTAAACCATGTATCCTTAAGATTCATGGTCTGATGCGATCCATCAGCCTGGGAAACGGTATGGTTTCACGGACATGTTTTAAACCGCAAATCCATGCCACTGTTCTTTCGATTCCCATACCGAAACCAGCATGCGGAACCGTACCGAATTTACGGAGATCAAGATACCACTCGAATGGCTCCACATTCAAACCATGTGCATGAAGTTTACCCAGCAGTCTATCATAATCGTCCTCACGCTGGCCGCCGCCGATAATCTCTCCATAGCCTTCCGGTGCAATCATATCGCAGCAAAGGGCAACTTCCGGGCGAATGGGATCTGCTTTCATATAAAACGCTTTACTGGCTGAAGGATAGCGATGAATAAAAACCGGACTTGAAAAGTTCCGGGAAATAACCGTCTCCTCGTCCCCGCCGAAATCATCGCCCCATGCAGTCGGAATGGTATTTTCGTTAAGAAGCTTTACTGCTTCGTCATAGCTGATTCTGGGAAAAGGAAGGGAAACCTTATCCAATTGACCGATATCCCGCTCCAAAACCTCAAGTTCCGCGCGATTATTTTCCAACACGGTTTTAACGATATGCATAACAAGATTCTGTGCCAGATCCATATCCATATCCAGATCAAAAAAAGCAGCCTCCGGTTCCACCATCCAGAACTCGGTAAGATGACGGCGGGTCTTGGATTTTTCCGCACGGAAAGTCGGGCCGAAAGAATATACCCGGCCTAACGCCATTGCCCCGGCTTCGTTATAAAGCTGGCCGCTTTGGGTAAGGTAAACGTTCTCTTCAAAATACCTTGTTTCAAAAAGCGTGGTCGTCCCTTCGCACGCCGCAGGCGTAAAAATGGGGGTATCAAACAGGATAAATCCCTGATTGTCAAGAAAATCTCTCACCGCTTTGATTATGGCGGCCCGCACACGGAGAATGGCGACCTGACGGGATGAGCGCAGCCAGAGATGGCGTTTTTCAAGAAGAAACGCAATCCCATGCTCCTTCTGAGAAATGGGAAATTCTTCGGATGGTATCTGGATAGGCTCAATATGAGTGACTCCAATTTCATATCCCATTTTTGAACGGCTGTCGCGTCTGATAATGCCGTCAATAATTAATGATGATTCAAGCGTCAGCTTTTTTGACATATCGAATATTTGTTCCGCCACATCACCTTTGAAAATGACGCATTGAATGACGCCAGTTCCATCCCTTACCTCGATAAAAATAAGTTTTCCACTCGATCTGATATGCGTTACCCAACCCATTATACGGACCGGGCCTTCGCTGATTATTGGAATATGTCGTATGAGATCATACTCTATCATCTGTTCCTCCATGTTGTCATACAACCTATGGTAACTTGTGAAGATTCGAAACAAATATTTTATATAATGTTATTTATTTTAATATGTTACAACAACTGTTTTTAAATTGCAGATATCGAATATTTCCACTGCCGCTTCTTTGATCTGGGCGGTGGTGACTGCATCAATCTGGGCCATCGTGTCATTGATGTTGTAATAGGTATCTAAGAGAATTTCCTGTTTTGCCAGACGGCTCATACGATTTGCCGTACTTTCCAGGCTCAATACCAAGCTTCCCTTTAATTGCGACTTGACGCGCTTAATGGTGTCTTCATCTATAGCTTGTTCCGACATTCGATTGTACTCTTCAAGTATTAATTCCAGCGTCCGATCTAAATTCTTTTTTTCCGTCGCTGCATATGTCGTTATAAATCCCAGCGACTGAAGCAATTCCACATATGAGTAAATAGTATATGACAAACCGTGTTTTTCCCGAATACTCTGGAAAAGACGGCTTGACATGCCGCTTCCAAGGATGGTGTTGATAAGCCAGAGAGCGGTACGGCGCTCGTCGGCATATCCGAATGTTCTCCCGCCGATGCACAGGTGCGATTGCAAAATATCCTTCTGCAGGATGATTTTTGAATCATTATTCGGCGTAACTTCCTGTTTGGCAACGCATGCATTGGATTCATTAAATCTAAAACAAGAAGATACCAGCTCAATAAGTTTGTCATGTTCGAAATTTCCTGCCGCTGCAATCACGATATTATGGGTAGTGTAATGGAGTTTCATATACTCCAGAATGCCGGGCCGCTGATAGTTTTCTACCGTTTCGAATGTCCCCATGATCGGCTTAGCCGCCGCATCGGGATTAAGGACGCAATCGCCGAATATATCCTGAACGAGCTCTTCCGGTATATCTTGCGATGAGCGGATTTCTTCAAGCACCACCAGCTTTTCACGCTCGATTTCATCAGGTACGAATAGCGAATTGCATAGTATGTCGGAGAGCACATCCACTGCCTGGACGAGGTGTTCGTCAAGGACTGCCGCATAATAGCATGTCATATCACGGGAAGTGAAGGCATTCAGCGATCCCCCAAGCGATTCAAGTGAATCGGCTATATCGAAAACAGTTCGCTTTTCCGTACCCTTGAACAGCATATGCTCGATGAAATGCGCCATACCCATCTCTTCAATTGTGTCAGTCCGGGAACCGGCATTTATCCAGACACCAAGAGAAACGGAGCGAACATAGGGAATTCGCTCCGTGACAACCTTCAATCCGTTTGGGAAAACGGTTTTTTTTACCAGGCTATCCATCAGGTATTAACCGGCATCGCTTGCTTGCGGCTGCATTTTACTTTACCCTGATCGTCGATGCCGATCACTTTACAATCAATGACATCTCCGACTTTTACTACATCTTCGACTGTTTTTACCCGGTGGTGATCCAGTTCCGAAATGTGAATCAGAGCCTCCTTGCCGGGCATGATTTCAACAAAGGCGCCGAAGTTTGTGGTGCGTTTTACCGTTCCTTTATAGATTTTCCCTATTTCCGGCTCTTCCACCAGGGCAAAAATCATATCGTAGGCAGCCTGACCGGCGGTCATGTCAACCGCCGCAATCACCACCGTGCCGTCATCCTCGATGTTGATGGTTGCGCCGGTTTGTTCCTGGATACCTTTGATCGTCTTGCCCCCCTGCCCTATCACCGCGCCAATCTTATTTACCGCGATTTTCATAGTGATGATGCTTGGAGCATATTGTGAGATGCTTTCACGGGGAGCGGAAATGGTTTTATTCATGATGCCAAGTATGTGCTCACGTCCATCTCTTGCCTGGCCGAGAGCTTCGGACATGATGTTCATGGTAAGGCCGTCGATCTTGATATCCATCTGGATAGCAGTGATACCTTGAGCCGTTCCGGCGATTTTAAAATCCATATCCCCAAGATGATCCTCATCGCCGATAATATCCGAGAGAACGACATACTCATCGTTTTCCTTCACCAGCCCCATGGCGATTCCGGCTACTGCGGTCTTGACAGGTACTCCGGCATCCATGAGAGACATCGAGCCGGCGCATACCGTGGCCATGGAGGATGATCCATTGGATTCGAGTATGTCGGAAACAACCCGTATGGTATAGGGGAAAACCTCTTCAGAGGGGATTATAGGAGCTATTGATGTTTCGGCAAGGTGTCCGTGGCCGGTCTCACGGCGGCTGGTTCCCCGAAACTGGCGTACTTCCCCGACGCTGAAAGGCATGAAGTTGTAGTCGAGCATATAGCTTTTGAAGCTGGTGCCTTCAAGGTCCTCGATCATCCGCTCATCCAGCTTCGTTCCGAGAGTTACCACAGAAAGAGACTGGGTCTGCCCCCGGGTGAAGAGAGCCGAACCGTGCGTGCGAGGCAGAACACCCACTTCACACGTTATGGGACGTATCTCTTTCATGGACCGGCCGTCAATGCGTACATGATCCATGAGAATCAAATCGCGCATTACTGTCCCTTCAACCTCTGCCAGCGCCATTTTAAGCTTGAGTTCGCAATCAGGGTATTTTTCCGCGAAGGAAGCGCTGAGATTCTGATATATGTCAGCCATCGCATCATGACGGGAATGTTTATCCGCAATCAGGATGGCCTTTTTGATATCCTCGTAGTACGTTCCCTGGATGTCGGCTGACATTTCATCCGCCGGAAGATTGAGCACACATTCCATAGGCGGTTCCGTGATTCCCTCGCAGAATTCGCGCTGGAGATCGCATATCTCGCGGATATAGCCTTTGGCGAATTCCAAAGCGCCGATCATGATATCTTCAGATACTTCCTGGCCGCTTCCTTCCACCATCATGATATCGCTGTCTGAACCGGCAACCACGATATCGATCTCGCTTTCCGCGAGCTGTTTGAATGTGGGATTAATGATGTACTCACCGTTGATATATCCAACATGTACCCCGCTCACCACCTTTTTCAGAGGAATCGGAGATATGGCGCAGGCAGCCGAGCTGCCGATCAGCCCCAAAACATCCTGATCGTTTTCCTGGTCTGCGGAGAGAACAGTGACAATTATCTGTATCTCATTGCAGAATCCTTTCGGAAAAAGAGGACGGAGGGGACGATCTATCTGTCGGGAGCTGAGAATCTCCTTCGTGTTCGGTCTTCCTTCTCTTCGGAAAAAATTCCCGGGGATTTTTCCGATGGCATACGATTTCTCACGGTATTCTACAGTCAGAGGCAGAAAATCCTTGTTCGTATCGGAGCTTCTGTCCACACAAACCGTTGCCAATATTGTAGAATCACCGTATTTCACCACCACAGCCCCGTCTGCTTGTTTTGCCAGTTTTCCGGTTTCGAGAGTGAGAAGGTGATTTCCAATTTGTTTACTTACTGTTTTATTCATAGAATTATTCTTGCTCCATACGTGTATAGATGCCGAAACAAGTTCGGCATGACACCTGTCATCTGGTTTTTATTTATTTCCGGATTCCGAGTTCTTTTATCAGTGAGCGATATACCGAGACATCCGATTCTTCAAGGTATCTGAGAAGCCTGCGCCTCTTCCCTACCAGCTTCAAGAGCCCCAGACGGGTATGATTATCCTTGGTGTGAGTCTTGAGATGCTCGGTAAGGTCTTGAATACGGTAGGTTAAAATCGCCACCTGCACTTTGGAATTGCCGGTATCTTTGGCATCGGCGCCGAACTTTTCGGTGTACTCCATTTTCAGCTCTTTCGTAATGGCCATTGCTGCTTCTTCTCCTTTTTATCAGCGTATTTATGGTTGATTTTCTTTGTGATTTCGATGTCTCTCTTTATCTGTTCCACTAATGATTCCGGCGAGTCAAATTTTATTATCTCCCGCAGCCTGTCGGAAAAACCGATGTGAAGTTTCTGATCGTACAAATCGCCGGTATACCCGGGAATATGTACTTCGATGGCTTCTTCAGTCTCGCCGAATGTTGGCCGCGGGCCTATCGCGATCAACGCGGAAAGCCGCTTCCCATCAAATTCTACCCACCCGGAATATACACCGGCAAGGGGAAGAATTTTCTCAGGATCTTCCAAAAGAAGGTTTGCGGTCTGAATTCCTATCTTTTTTCCCATTCCCAAGCCATGGATAACTTTCCCTCTTAAAGAGTAATCCCGGCCGAGGAGAGTCGAAGCCGAACGGACTTTCCCCTCCTGAATCAATACGCGTATGGTGGTACTTTTCACAATTGTCCCGCCGCGAACCACAGGTTTCACAATCTCCAGGCAAAAATTCAATTTTCTTGAATACTCACGGAGCTCTTTTGTAGATGCCTTCCGATCCTTGCCGAAACCATGATCATAGCCGACAATGAAGCAGGCCATTCCCAGGCAGTCGATGAAGTAATCTTTCATGAAACGATCGGCGCTCATTTGCGCAATCTGTTTGGTGAAAGTGAGGATAAAAGTACTGTCAATGCCTGCTTCCGCGAATAGTTCCATCTTCTCGGCCTGAGTGGTCAACATACCGGGAGAAGCTTCCGGGTTCAATACCGCGGCAGGATGCCGGTCGAACGTAACGACCACCGCTTTTTCGCCGGTTTTTCGCGCATGTTCGACTACCCGCTGTAAAATGTGTCTGTGCCCGATATGAACACCATCGAATGTTCCCAGCGTTACCGTCGAATGCATTCCACAATAAGGTCCCGAAGATGAGAAGTCCCTGTATACATTCATACTGTTGTAGGCTCTTCCGCTACCGGTTTGATCAGTTTAAAAACATCTTCGGCGGGCGCGTGTACAATCGAAAGAAAATCGACCGCGACATCTAGTGTGTATTTACCGCAGGCCGTCCGCGAGAGAGCCGAAAGGTGCGCCGGACAGCCCGCCGTTTCTCCCAGATTATGGGCGATCGCACGAATATACGTTCCCTTCGAGCATTCTATATCTAAAACAATCCTGGGAAATTCATCCATGCTCGCACTGATGGAGCTGATGAATATTTTCCTGGGTTTTCGTTCTACGGTTTTCCCGGACCGTGCAAGCTGATAAAGCTTCTTACCTTCCACTTTGACCGCTGAGTACATCGGGGGCAGTTGCTCCGATGCTCCCTTCAGGTTATATATGCACTTTTCCAGGATTGCCCGATCAACCTGCGCCGCATCGCCAACCGCAGTGGTTTCACCGGTTCGATCATAGGTATCGGTCGATCTCCCGAAGGTTATTTCCGCCCGATATCTTTTGGTATCCTGTTCAAAAAGACGCGCCAGGCGGGTGGCCTTTCCAATGAGGAGAATCATCACGCCGGTGGCCATCGGATCGAGAGTGCCGGTATGGCCGACTTTTATTCCCCCCAGTATTATCCTCGTTTTTTTCACTACATCATGTGAAGTCCAGCCGGACGGTTTATTCACAATAAGAATTCCGCCCGGGAATTCACAATTTCTGCTTATTGATTTCATCGAAAAGCTTGTCAATATGCATTCCATGTACAGTCGAAGAATCATATGCAAACGAAAGCATGGGAATCCGCTTCAGAACAACCCTTTCGCGGAGGCGGGCGCGGATGAAGCCTGTGGCGTTGTTGAGCGCATCGATACTTGATTGCACATCTGCCTCATCACCGAGAACGCCGAAAAATACCTTGGCGTTTTTCAAATCTTTGCTCATTTCCACCCCGGTCACGGTCACCATGCCAATATGGGTGTCTTTCAACTCGAACTCGATAATCTCTGAAATTTCTCTATGAACAAGATTGGATACGCGGTCAGAACGATTAAATCTATGCATACCCCACCCACTTATATGTAATTAACCGTTGCTTCAAGAACTTCCACTCGTCGGTCGCCATGAACAAGGTTCATCACATTACCCATTATACTGTCAATATGGCGCGTTTCATTTGATACAGCCGCTACACCCAGAGATGCACGCTGCCATTTGTCACCATTATCGACTTCGGCGACCGAAACGTTGAAACGGCTCCGCAGACGATCTTTGATGCTCTTTATGGCAAACCGTTTGGATTTAAGGGAAGCGCTTTCCGGTATGAAAAGTTCTATGCGTAAAATACCAACCACCATATTTTACTTCCCCTTATAGCGTCCGTGCTTCTTCGATCATTTCGATCGATTCGAAGATATCGCCCAGCTTGAAATCATCATATCCGACAATGCTGATCCCGCATTCATATCCCTGATTCACTTCTGATACATCTTCCTTGAAGCGTTTGAGGGATCCGATTTTCGTGGTATATACTTCGATATTATCCCGAATCAATCGCACTTTGTTATTGCGTTTTATTGTCCCGAAAGTTACATAACAACCGGCAATGTTCCCGTATTTAGGTACCCTGAACATGTTCCGTATCTCAGCGGTGCCTATTATTTTTTCAGTGATTTTCGGCGCCAAAAGACCGCTCAAAGCGTTCTTCACATCGTCCAGGACCTCGTAAATAACCTCATAAAGCTTTATCTCCACGTTCTCATTTTCTGCCAGGGCCCGGGCCGCATGGGTCGGGCGGATATGGAATCCAATGATGATCGCCCCGGAAGCCGCGGCAAGGAGTACGTCATTTTCATTGATTCCTCCCACTCCCTGGTGAATAATCCTTACCCTCACTTCCTGATGGGTAATTTGCGAGAGAGAATCGGAAAGCGCTTCCACCGACCCATCGACATCGGCTTTGATGATCAGGTTCAAATCCTTGATCTCCCCATCCTTGATCTTATCGTAAATATCGGAAAGGGTAATCCGTTTCAATCTCCGGAAATCCTGCTCCCGTTTCATGACACGGCGGCGCTGGGCGATTTCACGCGCTTCCACTTCACTATCCACTATATGAAAAGTATCCCCCGCTTTTGGCACTCCGTCCATGCCAAAAATGAGCACAGGCTGTGAAGGTCCGGCGCTGGATATCCTTCCGCCGAATTCATTGACCATCGCCCGGACGCGGCCGGTGATCATTCCGGTGATGAAGGAATCTCCGACATGCAGGGTGCCGTTCTGGATCAGCACTGTGGCCAGAGCTCCTCGCCCCCGATCAAGCTTGGAATCAATGATCACCCCGTTAGCTTTTTTGGTCGGGTCGGCTTTCAATTCAAGGATCTCCGCTTCGAGAACTACCTTCTCCAGGAGCCTTTCGATATTAACTCCCTTTTTGGCGGAAATCTCCTGGCACTGGAACGAACCGCCCCAGTCTTCCACGAGAATGTTATGCCGGGATAGATCGGATCTGATCTTTTCAGGATCAGCCCCAGGAAGGTCAATCTTGTTTATGGCGATTATGATGGGAACACCCGCCGCTTTGGCGTGGTCAATGGCTTCGATGGTTTGCGGCATGACGCTGTCGTCCGCCGCAACCACCAGAATTACAATATCGGTTACCTGCGCCCCACGGGCGCGCATGGCTGTAAACGCTTTGTGACCGGGTGTATCGATGAAGGTGATTTTCGGGCCTTTCGGGAGGGTAACCGAATAAGCGCCGATATGCTGTGTAATGCCCCCAGATTCACTTCCGGTAATATTGGAATTGCGAATGCGGTCGAGGAGGGAAGTCTTACCGTGATCCACATGTCCCATCACGGTAACCACCGGCGGGCGGGGAATTTTCTTTTCTTCCTCTTCTTCTTCGCGTTCACGGGTTATCAATTCGTCTTCGGCATATTCGCCCAGCTGTTCTACCGTGAAACCGAATTCATCGGCCAAGAGTACAATGGTATCCATATCCAGCCGTTGATTGATGGAAACCAGCATCCCCATCTGCAGGCACTTGGCCACCAGGGCATTGACCGGAACCCCCATCTGAACGGCCAATTCAGCGACAGAAACATACTCGCTGACCTTAACAATATTCTGGTCTTCTTCTACTGCATCCTTTACCGCGCGTCTGGGATGAGATTTCTTCTGTTTACGTGTATCTGTGCTGATGCTGACCAGGGTTTTTTTGAATGTATCCTGCACCACCGCCATATCTACTTTTTTCTTACGTTTACGGGATTTGGCGCGGCTTTTCTTTTCTTCGAGATATTCCTTCTGGGTTTTTGGGGAACGTTCCTTCAGGCTGGCCTTTACCTTCTGGACTGGCCTTGCTTTCTGAACTGGTTGGGCGGCTTTATGCTCTTCCGTCTCAGGTTTCTGCTGTCTTCTTCTTTTTTTTCTGCGTTTGGAAGGAGCAGGTTTTTCGACCACACCTTCGGGAACTTTTTTTTCTATCGCATCGACAATTTTGGTTTTCTTTTCTATATCTTTAACTGCAGCCTCATGTTGTTTCTCAAACTGACGTTTTATATTATCATGCATTTCATTTGTGACAATACTCATATGACTCTTAACATCGAATTTTAATTCTTTCAGCATAGAAACAAGAGCTTCGGAGGAGATATGAAAGTCCTTGGCTACCTGATACACACGTTTTTTTTCCATGCTTCTCCTCTCTACATACCGGCTCGCGCGGTCCGTTTGGTTCGCTCATTCATATATTTTTTCGCCATGGTAATAAATTTTTCGGCGGTTTTGGGGCCTATACCCGGTATCTGCACCAGGAAGCTCTCATCAGCGGCGGCAAGATCTCTTATCGTTTTTATACCATGATTGTTCAGATTGTAGACAGTCTTTTCACCCAAACCTTCAAGGTCGATCAGTAAGCCGGCTTCTTTGGTTTTTTCGGATTCACGCTGGAGGAACTGGCTCTGACTGATGATTTCGACATTCAATCCGGTAAGCTGACTGGCCAATTCAGCGTTTATTCCGCCTTTGCCTATGGCGAGTGAAAGCTGGTCATCATCAACCACCGCAGTCAGTTTCCCATTAACACGATCAACGTCTACTCTCTTGGCGACTGCCGGGCTCAGCGCCCGTGCCAGATACGTTGAAATGTCATCGCTGTATTGAATGATATCGATACGTTCATTGCTTAGCTCTTTCACAATGCCCTGTACCCGTGAACCCTTGATTCCCACACATGCTCCCACCGGATCAACATGCGGATCGGTTGAGTAAACCGCTATCTTGGAACGTTCACCGGCCTTCCTGGCCACCCCTTTGATCTCCACCACGCCCTCATATATTTCAGGAACTTCAATTTCGAACAGTTTGGCCAATAATTTCGGATCGGTACGGGAAAGGATAATCTGCGGCCCCTTGGCATCGCGTTTTACATCTGCAATAATGGCGCGTATAGTATTACCCTGGTGGTATCGCTCACGGCGAATCTGATACTTCTGGGGTACAATGGCTTCAGCGCGGCCAAGATTTACATAAATATCACCGTGCATAACCTGCTGTACGTTGCCGGTAACCACTTCATTTATTCTCTGACGGTAGTCCTCGTACACACGGTCACGCTCGGCTTCCTTGACCTTCTGAATGAGGCTCTGTTTGGCCGAATGGATGGCATGCCTGCCGAATTCTTCGAAACGGAGCGTTTCACGGACTTTTTGGCCGATTTTTGCCGATGAATCAAGCTTTTTTGCATCCTTCAGGGTCAGCTCGTGCGTGGAGTCTTCAACTTCCTTGACTACGTCCCACTCGGCTTCCATCGAAATCGCACCCGTATTTAAATCAATATTTACCAGAATGTTGTCGGAATTTCCAAAACGCTTTTTAGCGGCGCTGAGAAGGCCTGCTTTGATCGTTTCGGCAATAAGCTCGCGATTTACATTCTTGTCACGCGCTATTTGTCCGATCGCTTCCAGTATATCATATCTTTGTGTAATTTCGGCGCCCTTCATGAATAGATCTCCAAAAAAAACACAGGGTTTTATTATTCATTATCCTTCTATTATTCGATGGCAGCCATCACAGTATATAATCAAAAGAGTGAGCCGCCTTACAGCCCACTCTTCCCAGACCTATAAATTATGAAAATATATCAAACTATGCAAGGGCTTTTTTATATAAAACAAATATTTCGACGCTCTTTAAAAGGCTTGTGAACCATGTTTAATTAATAGATGCCGAAACAAGTTCGGCATGACACGTGTCACCCTGAACTCGTTTCAGGGTCTAAATAATCATACCACTTTTTCACAAAACCTGATACATCCGGAATCAGTATAAATCCGCCGCAATTTCAGAAAGAATTTCATCAGCGATCACTTTACCGCTGACGGTTAATCGAACATTTCCCCCACAGTCGCGTTCCATAAAACCGCTTTTTACCATCATATCCACTTTTTCATTAAAAGCATGACGGTCGATCAGGGTATCGCTGATGATGTCGCTTACCTTCAATACGCCGACCCTCAACGAAAGCATGAGCTGTTCCAGCACCCTCTTCCGGCTGTCAATCACTTCGAAACCCAGCACAGGGTCAATTCCGGAGGCGCAGCGTTCCACATACTCCGCCGGATCGGAAACATTCCAGCGCCGGATATCTCCATCGAATGAGTGTGCAGATGCGCCGATGCCCAGGTAAGGGGTGAAATTCCAGTATCCCCGGTTGTGAATGCACTCGAATTCCGGGCGGGCAAAATTCGATATCTCATACTGGCTAAATCCATTACTCGTCAACGTATCCGTGGCGAGCAGATACATGTCCGAGGTTTCCTCCGGATCGGGCAGAGAAAGTTTATCTTCAAGCGCCAGGGTATAAAACCGCGTGTCCTCTTCCATGCTGAGGCTGTAACAGGAAACGTGTTCAACCTCCAGCTCACATATCCGTTTTAGCGAATCCTCCCACATATGCATTGTTTGTCCCGGTACTCCAAACATCAGATCGACAGATAGGTTACGGAAACCAGTCCGTCGAGCCATGGCGACAGACCCTACAGCCTGCCTTACGGTATGCAGCCTTCCAAGCTGGCTAAGGATAGCGTCATCAAGTGACTGAATACCGATGCTTATCCGGTTGATTCCTATGCGGAGCAACCTTTCAAGCCACATTTCCGAAAGAGAATCGGGATTCGCTTCCACCGAGCATTCCGCAGTATCCCTTAACGGAACATCGCGCAGCATCCGCTCGATACAGCTCGCAGGAACCATCGAGGGTGTCCCTCCGCCGATATAGAGCGTTTGCGGAATATCGGAAAAAATGCCGGTGCTGCGGAGGTTTATTTCAGTAAATACCGCATCCGCATACGATTCCATCATCGCTTCAGCATGGGTAATACTCATGAAACTGCAATAGGGGCATTTCCGCCGGCAGAAAGGGAGGTGAATATAGAGGCCGTACTTCATGATATTTTCCGCAGTAATACTCTAATACGGTTCATTTAAACAACAACCAGCATTGTGAATAGGCACTTCGACAAGCTCAGTGCCCGCTGGCGCTCAGTGCCCGCTGGCTGAGCCTGTCGAAGCCAGCGCTAAAACCGTATTGGATTTACCTCTAACGGATCATGGCAAACAATCTGTCCCAGCGAATCCGGTGTGCAACATCATAAAGAGGAGTATCCTGGTTCCAGCTCCAGTAGAGGAACTCAGCCTTTCCTCTTATATTCTCTTTCGGTACAAAGCCCCAGAATCTGGAATCATTGGAGTTGTCCCGATTATCTCCCATCATGAACACCATTCCGGGAGGAACCCTGGTTAAGGGAAAATTGTCCCGCTTGTTAAACTGTGCAGGCAAGATACTGGGATCAATAAATTTGGCGTGCGCGGGCAGTTTCTGCAAAACACCGTCAACAAATATCTCCTTGTTGCGGATTTCCACAGTCTGTCCGCCTACCGCAATACATCGTTTAATGAAATCTTTGGAGGGATCCTCGGGATATTTGAAAACAATGACATCCCCGGGTTTGGGGTCCCGAATTTTCATAACAATTTTATTGGTGAACGGTATTTTGATACCGTAGAGAAATTTGACCGCTACCAGCTGGTCTCCTACCATAAGAGTATCTTCCATCGAGCCGGACGGTATCTTGAAAGGCTGAATAATGAATGTCCTGATCAGCGCCGCCAGAAGAAACGCAATTAGGATAGGCTCTATCCAATCTCTGCGTATTTGGTTAAAACCGCCTGATTTTTGTGGGATGGCGGATAATTCCTTTAAATCCACAACACCTCCGGGAGCAGGTCGTCACCTTATTTGTGTAAGAAGTCGATTCCAGCGGACTTTATAAATCAGATTATAGAACGGTACAGTATTATCCCAGCTCCAATACAAAAAGAGCGCTTTCCCCTTGACATTCTCCATCGGCAGGAAGCCCCAGAAGCGGGAATCGTAGGAATTATCACGGTTATCCCCCATCATGAAGAGTTTTCCATCGGGAACTTTGAATGGCCGTATATTATCGCGCTGGCCCATCTCAGCCCCCTCCGGTATGACCCGTAAATCGGTTATCTTGGCATGTTTGGGCAGGGGCTTCAAAACACCTTCGACAAACACCTGGGCGTTGCGAATTTCTACAGTCTGGCCGCCGACTGCGATACATCGTTTAATCAAGTCTTTCTTTTCTTCGACCGATTTGAAGACGATAATATCATCGGGCCGGGGATCCCTTATCTTCCATATTACTTTATGAGTAAATGGGATTTTGGTGCCGTAAAGAAACTTTACCGCAAACAGATAATCGCCGACAAGAAGAGTATCTTCCATGGAACTGGAAGGAATTTTAAAATTCTGGAAAAAAAACATTTTTATAATAGTCACTAGAATTACAGCAATCAATAAAGGTTCTATCCAGTCCTTGCGAAATTTATGGAATCCTTTGTAATTCTTGTTATTGGTGTTTTTTTCCGAAGAATTCAAACTACCCTCCTGTTTTTTTATAGATGCCGATATAAATTCAGCATACATCTGAACTATACACGACGATATAAATAATTGCGCATGTTTTGAGTGTTTATATCCTGAAACGAGTTCAGGATGACGCGTGTCATGCCGAACTTGTTGCCGCTTCGCGGGAACGATGAAACCGTTTCGGCATCTACATATATGATCATGAACCTTATCTAATGACATACCCGGATAAAAATTAAACTGAAAATTATACTCTTAAACAAAGGAATGGTTTCAATCTTCAACTTTCAATACCGCCCAAAAGGCCTCCTGCGGAATGCGTACCTGCCCCACCTTTTTCATCCGTTTTTTACCCTCTTTCTGTTTTTCAAGGAGCTTTCTTTTACGGGTGATGTCGCCGCCGTAACATTTGGCGGTTACATTCTTACGGAGGGCCTGAACAGTCGTCCGGGCGATGATCTTCGCCCCGATGGCAGCCTGGATAGTTACCTGGAACATCTGCCTGGGAATAAGGTGTTTCAATTTGGATGCAAGCCCGCGGCCGACAAATTCTGCTTTATTACGGTGCAGGATTGCGGAAAGTGCATCGACCGGCTCGCCGTTTATGAGAGTATCGAGCTTGACTACATCTGCCTCGCGATATTCCAGGAATTCGTAATCGAATGAGGCATACCCTTTGGTCACACCCTTCAGACGGTCGTAGAATTCATAAACGATCTCGGCAAGAGGAAGATCATAGATCATGTTGACCCTTGTAGGGTCGAGATACTCTGTTCGTTTGAATATACCACGGCGATCCTGGGTCAATTTCATAATTGAACCGATATACTCATTGGGGGTGACAATCTGTGATTTCATGATTGGTTCTTCTATATGATCCACTGATGCCATATCGGGAAACCGCGCAGGATTGTTCACAAACTCCGCATGGCCGTCGCGAAAAACTATACGATAAACCACTGAGGGCACAGTATTGATGATGTCAAGTCCATAATCCCGGTCCAGGCGTTCCTGCACGATTTCCATGTGCAGCATGCCGAGAAAGCCGCACCGGAATCCGAATCCGAGGGATACTGAAGTGTCCGGTTCATACGTGATGGCGGAATCATTCAGGGAAAGACGTTCCAAAGCATCACGCAGGTCATTGAAATTCTCGGGATTCTCAGGGTACATGCCGCTGAACACCATCGGCTTCGGTTCATGGTAACCGGGAAGCGGGGCATCAGCCCGGCGTGAAGCATGGGTGACTGTATCCCCCACTTTGATGTCATGAACGTTCTTGATGCCGCAGATCAAATAACCTACTTCCCCGGCGCGGAGCTCGGCGATGGGAATTTTCCCCATCCGGAAAAAACCGACTTCGAGAATCTCCCAGTCACGACCGGTTCCGAACATGTATACCTTGTCGCCCTTTTTAACTACACCATCGACAACTCGTATGTAGGCGACCGCCCCCCGGTAAATATCGTAATCCGAATTGAAAATGAGCGCTTTAAGCGGGGCAAGTTCACTTCCTGTGGGCGCCGGAATTCTTTCCCGGACAGCATCGAATATCGCCTCGATACCGATACCGTTCTTGGCCGAGCAGCGTAATATATCATTCTCCCCGACATCCATCAACTCCATGATCTGTTTGGTGGTTGACTCGATCTGCGCCGAAGGGAGATCGATCTTGTTTTCTATGGGGATGATGGTGAGATTAGACTCAAGGGCCAGCCAGAAATTGGAGATGGTCTGGGCCTCAATTCCCTGGCTGGCATCCACGAGCAGGAGAGCGCCTTCACAAGCCGCCAGGCTGCGCGATACTTCGTAGGAAAAATCCACATGCCACGGAGTATCGATGAGGTTCAAAATATATGTTTCGCCGTCTTTGTAGGTATATTCCATGCGAATTGCATGGCTGCGGATGGTAATACCCCGCTCACGTTCCAGATCCATATCGTCGAGAACCTGCTCCTTCATCTCCTTTGAAGACAGGGTGTGACTCTGCTCCAGAAAACGGTCGGCCAGGGTGGATTTGCCATGATCGATATGCGCTATAATGCAGAAATTACGGATATTTTCAGGTTTAACTGACATTGAGCTCCAGTTCCTGCAACACAAGTTTAGCTACCTAAAATAAAGAAAATAGGAACGAAAGTCAAACTGCAAATGAGTATGGAGAAAAGAAGGCAGAAGGCAGAAGTTTGAAGGCACAAGGTATATGGCATCTGTAGAGGCAGCCTTTAACCCGGTTATGCGGTAGTACGCACTTATCGATCATGGCAGATGTTCTTTCGCCGAATTCTGAAAGTTTTTTGTAGCACGAAAAAAATACTTGTGCTACGACATTACGAACGCTATATTGTGTTACGAATAAAATTATCGTAGCATTATTCCTGCCCCGATAAATGTATAGGCACACGTATCGAGCAGCGGGAAAAAAGCCTGTTATCGGTGTCAACAACGTGGAAAGGGGGTTTGCAGCATGAACCACAAATTACTGTTTCTTGGGTTAATGAGTATAGTTGCGAGTCACGCGGTCTCGGTTTTTTCGCAAGAGGAAAAGGGTCCTAAAACGTTTATACTGGATGAAATTGTCATAACGGCGACCAGGACAGAGCGGTTGTTAGACGATGTTCCGCAGGATGTGAATGTCATCACCAAGGAAGAGATTTCCAAAACCAACGCCCAGACCGTTGGCGATCTCCTGAAATATGTCCCGGGATTGAACGTGAGCACGTCCGAAGATATGCCGGGACAATCGACCTATCAGGCTACCCTCCGTGGATTGAGCATGGACAATGGGTACGGTCTGGTGCTCATTGACAGTCAGCGGGTGAAAGGCCGGGGTATGGGCGAATACGGGAACGGTCTCAACCAGATTCCCGTGGAGATGATCGAACGCATAGAGATCGTGAAAGGCCCTGGCTCGGTGCTGTATGGCAGCGACGCGATAACCGGGGTGATCAACATCATTACCAAACCGGTGACGGACACGGAACGCCTCGACCTGTACGCCAATTACGGCTCCAAGGAAACGGCCCGGGAGGGATTCACCTATAGCAACCGTGTCGGGAAAGTTGGCTTCCGGACAAGCGGGAGCATGGAACGAACCGCCTTAGGCACGTTCGAGGGGCGTTACCTAAACAACCGGTTCAACTATCGGGCCGGAAAAATGTCCTATACCATGGATATTGACCTCAGCCGTATTACAACGGGATCTAATATCGAGCGGAGAGTCAAGTTCGCGCCGGAGATAAAAGCAGACTTGGGCGAGGGGGCGACCTGGGTAACGAAAGGGTACTGGTATGACTGGGATTTCTTTCAATCATCCCGGGATGGCGATATCATGTATGGCCAGGCGGAAACCCAGTATACCCGTCTCCTCGCGTTAAAGCACAGACTGACCGCGGGAGGTGAATTCCTGCGCCAGGGGCTGGATTACGTGTATAAAGGCGCTGACAGTGATAAAACGAAATGGCCGCTCCTAGACAAGGACGTCGATACATGGAGTCTGTACGCCCAGGATGAATGGTTGGTGGTCTCGCGGGTATTTCTCGTGCTGGGTGCACGGTTCGACCATCACTCTTCCTACGGAGGTGTGGTCAGCCCAAGGCTCAGCGTGTTGTTCGACATAACAGGTGATACCCGTCTGCGGGCTTCAGCCGGCAGAAGTTTCAAATCTCCGACGATCCGGCAGATTTTCTATCCAGCGCCGTTTCTCCACTCTTCAACGCAGTTTATCATCTCCAATCCCGACCTGAAACCCGAATACGGAACCGGGTTCACGCTCAGTCTCGAACACTCTTTCAGCCAGGAGCTCCTCGCCAACATTATGGTCTACCGCAACGATATCAAGGACATGGTGAAATCGCGCGACACCGGGGAAATGTTCAACTACGTACCTCTGTGGACCTATGAAAATATCTCCAGAGCGCTCACGCAGGGTGTCGAAGGGGAGGTTAAATTCCAGTTGCCAAAGGGATTTTACGGCAGTTTCAGCTTCGATTACACCGATACGGAAAACAAGGACACGGGAAAGAAACTGACCCTGGTGCCGGATCATACCGAGGGGCTTCAATTGAATTACCAGAATTCCCGATTCGGGATAGGTGTCGAGTGGGGAATAAAATACTTCGGGCCAACATACACGGATGAAGACAACACGAAGAAGCGTGATGGGTATGTCATGGCGGAGGCAAAAATCCGTAAAACCATCACACAGCGGACGAGTGTCTCCGTTGAGGGTGACAACCTGTTCGATACCGATTACGGCGATCCAGCGACAAGTCGGCTGGAAAGAACGTATTTCGTGAAATTCAACCTGAATCAGTGATTGGCAGGCGGGCATCCGGCAACCGGGCCGGATACCCTTTTCCTTAAGGCAGCCGGTATACGCCCCGGTTCGGACCGATTGGCGGCTGCGACCGGACTAAACGTTTTATCTCTTTTCAGAAAGGGTATCACCATGAAAAAGCTGCTCGTTATCTTTTACGGGATTCTTTTCTGTGGAAACGCATCCGCCCATCAATACTGGTTGATGGTGGATAATTT
>JAUYCD010000228.1 GCA_030692375.1 Candidatus Latescibacter sp.
AAGAATATTTACCTTAATTTCTTCAAAATTGAATTATTTTCGATGTAACATATGTTCACTCTATCTGTAATTTCTTTTTAGAAAAATAGGCGGTGATAATTCTTTAATACTTTTTCATTACTTCTTGTTATACAATAGGATAAGCTTTATTTTGTAATGTATGGTAAGTGATTGATATTTATGTAAAAAATTGAAATGACAATTTTACGAATAATCCGGGTTAAATCTAGGGTAACCATTTTTTGAATATATGATGCGGCCTTGTCTATCCAATTCTTCCATGCGATCTACTGCATATACCCAACATCGTGTAGCAGGCGGACGTTTACCTTTCCATTCATATATCTGTCCAGTGGATGCACGTTGCATGGAAGCCGTTAGATTATCAAGGCTATACTTACGTCCTGTCCCTTCTTCGATGAAACGATAGGTTTTATCAATATATGATTGGTCTAAAGGACGATAAACCTGGTTCCATTGTTCTTTGCCTAATATTTTGGCATACAAGAGAATAACATCATGTACAGCACCGAATTTTCTTTGAACATTACCTTTGGCGTTTATTCTTTGCCAAATAATTTCATTTTTATAATTCTCTCCTCCGAATATTGAATCAAGCACAATCTTCAAATAATGGCTTGCGGTCGGGTCGCAATGGAGGTAGATGCTGCCTGTCGGTTTGAGAACCCTGCGCATCTCAACCAGGCGCGCCGCCATCATGGCAAGATAGGCTATCATATCGTTCTGCCCCAAAAAAGAATGAAAAGCATCCATAAGAGCGGCGAGCTTCTGGGGACCGCGGGTGACCAGGTCATGATAAGTTTCCGCAGCGGCGGCGTCCCAATGCCAGGTGTCGTCGAACGCGGTGATCTGCGCCGAGGAATCTGAGCCGTTCTTCTCCCGGAAGAGGACATTGTAGGTGGCCTTGGAGTTGAACGGCGGATCGAGATAGATGAGGTCAACACTTTCATCATCGAGGTACTCGCGCATGATGCGGAGGTTGTCGCCGTAATAAAGCTTGTTTTTCCAGGGGGTCATGAGGGATTTCCTTCATATAGTCAAATTGGGGTGAGTTTATTCCTCTCTTTCTTCCGCCGGTATGTTCACCAGCATGACAGCGCAATGCCCGAAAGTATCGGCCCTTCCGTTCGGTTTGATGTCAGTGAATGCGCCGTTCCAGAAGATGAACAGCCGCCCGCCATTGTCGTCGATCACCGTGGAATAGGTTCCTCCGGTGATATAACCATACTTTTCATAATAGTAGGGGAAGAGAAACGCCAGCGCCTTCTTTGCGCCTGTTTTCGTGTCGTACTGCACAATCGGGGCGCCATCCTGCCAGCCGCCGCCGTGAGCGCCGGGGACGAAATAGATATACCGCCCTTTGGGGCTTCTCGCCATGGAAGCCACATAGGTCTGGGTTCCCGGCCAGATGATGCCCTTGTCCTCGATTATTTCCTTTTCCGGGTCGAAGGTGAATAACTCTCCCGGCTGGCTCACACACCAGAAGAGGCCGTCCGGGCCTCTTAAACGGGTGTGGGCGCGCATAAACTCGCGGGCGCCGGTCTTCTTTTGGGGCGGAATTGTGCAGGCAAGCCTGAAGAAGCGGTTTTTCGACGGGTCGTATTTGATGAAATGTGCCTCTTTATCGGAAGCATGGGTGTTTGATGAATAAACGCATCCTGTTGTCTCATCGATGAGAACCGAGCGGTTGCCCCATTCCAGGCTGTCGGGGAGGCATCCCGCCCAGCGCGTCCGTTGGTCTTTGATGTTCCAGGCGAGGAATTCGTTCGTCCGCCCTACGGCATACAGCATGCCCCGTTTGGCATCCACATGGAAGTACGGCCAGGAGACGCGCTCCAGTGGGACGCCGTAATCCACGATGTCTCCGGTCACCACATTGCAGCTCATCAGGTAACCGCCGCCATACCCGGTTGCGTAATCCTTTTCCAGCGGCTCGGGATACTTGGCCCAGTACGTGCAGAACCAAAGGTTCGGGCCGTCATAGAAGTCGATCCATCCGTGAATCTTGCCGTCGCCGAATCGGTCTTTTGTACGCCCGAGTACCTTGTTTATCTCCGGAAGGCAGCGGATATGCTTTTCGGCGGGGTCATATTCCACAAGGTACAGGTGAGCGTTATACCCGGCGTGGTCGCCGCAGGAGGAGTAGAATTTCCCTGTAGGCGGGTAGTAGTTCCCCTGCGACCAGTTGGACCAGGGGCCGACCTTGTTTCCGGCGGGCGGCTCGGAGAAAAATTTCGGCTCCACCGGAGCAATGCCGAACTCAATTGTCGGCGGGTTTTTCGCTACAGAAAATTCCTTCCCCGCCAGGCTAGCAATGGCGGGAGGCGGAACCAGCAGCTTCGGGTCTGAATCTACTACTACTTTAGCTGTATAAAGCAGGCCTTTTTTATCGAAACTTTCGGCGAGTGCTTTGCGTTTCACTTCGCCCGCCATCAGGGGAAGGGAATCCTCACGGGTTATCACCCCACGGTGCAGGACGCCGTAATTCCCGACTTTCACAATTTTTTGCCCGGCCGACTTCGGCTGACAATTTCCCGGATTGTTTATAAAGATGGCTGACACAACACCGATCAGGATAAAGAAGAAATAGCGGATCGAGAGCATAATGACTCCTTTGAAAAAGATAAAGTGGTAAAATGGTAAAGTGAAAAGATTGTTTTTTGGGGAGGGAGAGTCAAGGGAAATGTAAAAAAAGACAAAGTCATACCGAATATGTATAATGTTTACATGCGCTTTATATATAACCTTCATTTTTTTCATTTTCTCTTGCATAATTCTTTACAATTACCCGGCTTGGGATTATTTTTACCTTGCGAAATTAGCTTGTGAGATTGTATTCTGATATTTATCGTTGCTTTCATACTAAAACCAAAGCCATAACAAAGGAGTGGGAATACCATGAGAAAGATGCTCCCGATGCTATTTCTGGCAGCAACCGCAGTAGTAATCGCCGGACCGTCCTATGCCGCTGTTGTTCTGGAGCCCTATACATACAGCGAAAATTTCGAGGCGCGGCTTTTGGGCGCCTGGGCATCCTACCCCCTCTGGCAGGATATCGCTTATGACCCGAATTTCCGCATCAACGAGATCGTTCCCGGCGACCCCAATGTTTCCATTGAAGAGAAAGTGACTCCGTATACCAATGTGGATAATTATGCCGGGGCGCAGAAAATACTCGATATGTATCTTGTTCCCGGTTCCACAATCACCCTCCGATATTATCTGAAATCCAGTCTTCCGTTCGAGTATTTCAAAGTGCGCCTGGCGGCAGGTCCGGATGGCAAGGTAGATTATACTATCCCCGAGCCTGTTACGAACAAGTGGACTTGGATAAAAGTGACGTGGAACGATTTCATACAGGAGAACCCCAATCTGGCCGCAAAGGACCGGGTCCGGGTAAACGCCCTGGCTGTTTTGGCCAAATGCCCCACAGCCGATCCTTTCATGCCGTTCTATCTGGGGCTGGACGACATCACGTTCAAAGGGGCGCGGGCCATGGCATTTCAGTTCGTGGAGCCGCAGGTGTTAAAACTCCCCGAATGGAAGCCATATATACCCAAGAAATACTATTTCAAGGGGGATACCTTCTCTCTTCGCGGGAGTTGGCCGCTTAATGCCGGGAGGGTGGAGCTTACCGTCACTCCCTATGCCGACCGTAACAAAAAGGTACTCATCTCCGACCTGAAAAAACTGGAAGTCAAGAAAGGAGAAAAACCGAGCGATCTCTGGTCTTATTCCCAGGCGCTTACCCTGCCCGAAGGATTGTACCTTGCTACTCTCCGGGCTTTGGAGCCAAAAACGAACAACCTGCTCTCGGAGACCGTATTTACCATCCATGTTGCTCCGAAGAACATGGCCGGTAAACACCCCCGCCTCTGGTTTGACACGGCGAAAAAGGATCAGCTCATTGCCAAGCTGAAAACCGATCGGTTCAAGAGTGTATATGCAGGACTGACCAACACCGCGGAAGGCCAGCGGAACCGTCTGCCGGTGGACAGACTCTTCTACGACCTCGACCAGTATCCCGATGAGAACTGGCTGCCGACCTGGTCGGAATCAGGCTCCAAGATTCTCCCCTCGGGCGAAGCAGTAAATGCCAACGCTCTTGCTTATGCACTCTGCGGCGATAAAGCTGCGGGAGAGTATGCCAAGAATATACTGCTGAAACTGGCGACCTTCCCGACCTGGAATCATCCCTGGCAGATCAAGCGGGGACGGTTTGCCGACCACCGCTCCGGCGGCTGGTCGCACCGTCTGGCCCTCGGCTACGACCTGACCTATGACCTCATGACCGAAGAAGAACGGAAGATCATCCGAAAAGCCCTCGTAGATAATATCGTCATGGGGGCGTTCAAATCACATGTCTATGACAATAATGTCACCTCCGATACATCCAACTGGATAGCCATGATCGCTGGAGGTTCGCTGATGGTGCAGACGGCGATGTTCGGCGACGGCCCGGATGTGGCTATGACCGAGCCGTATTTCACCGGCACGGCGATGAAGCTTTATGATTTTATCTCAAAGGTGAATGATCCGACCGGCGCCTGGGGCGAGGGTCTGGGGTACAACAACTACAGCTTCGAGAACCTCTCCCGCAGTCTGCCCTCCCTGGAAAACGTGTTCAGCATCGACTTTACCAAACCTCTCGAACATTGTTTCAATGAATACATCTGGGCGGGAAAAATCAAGAACAGAGAGCAGTTCTATTACGGCGATTCCAACGGTAATATCGGTCCGGCCACCAACTACGCTTTCCTTATGGCCAAGACCAAAGATCCGCTCCTCGGCTGGTACTATAATTACCTCAAAGGTGGCGAGAATCTCTGGGATGCTCTGTATGAGACTCTCGATGTGCCCAAGAAGGACCCGTTCAGCGACAACCCGGTGCGGCTGTTCCGGAATGTTGGCACCACGGTGTTCAAAAGCGGCTGGGAGAATGACGACTTCGTGTTCGTCATGCGCACAGGCGCGTTCTACAACCACCAGCACCTGGACCAGGGGGCATTCTGGCTGGCCGACCGCGGAACCCTTTTCCTGGAAGAGCGCCATGGTTCCTCCTATTATGACGATCCGCTCTATCAGCCCTGGTACACGCAGCCGGTCGCCCATTCGACCATCCTCATCGACAGCAACCACCAGAGCCAGCGGGTAGGGGACCCTCTGGTGTTCGCTGACGGTTTCGATGATTTTGCACGGGTGACCCATTTCCTCGATGGCGAATTTGCTTCCTTCAGCGCCGGGGACATCGGCCGTCTCTATTGGGGCAAGGTGAAGAGCCTCGAACGGAACATGCTCTTCCTCAAACCGCGGATGGTGCTCATGCTCGACACCGCTGTTCCCGCCGAGCGCGACGCCGATGTAACCCTGCTCTATCAGACCGCGTATCTGAATGACATCACCGCCGGTGAAAAATATTCCACCATTACCAAGAGCGGAACCAGTCTCTACTTTATGCACCTTGCTCCGGAGAAAGTGACTGCGGCAGCGGAGGAAACTCCGCACTATCTCAGCACCCTCATGCGTCAAAATCCCCTGCAAAAGGAAGGCATGCTAAAGGTCACCGCACGCACGGATAGAATTCCTTTAGTTATGGCCAATCTGCTTACCACGACCAAGGGAGAGAAGCCGGATGTAACCTGCGAAGCGAAGAACGGCTGTATGGTCGGCAAGGCGGCGGGAGTCGATTTCGCCTTCAACACCAGACCCGGATTCGTTTACAATACCGGTGCGGTGCAGACCGATGCGGTGGCGGCAGCTTGGAAAGGTCCCAAGACCTTTGCCGCACGCTGCACTTCGCTCTCCCGTGACGGGAAGGCGCTGGTGGAATCGAAAGAGCCCATCACCTGCGAAATTTCTGCTTCCGGAATGAAATATTACTTGTCCGTAGAGGCCGATGTGGCGCTGGCGGCCGTTTCCGCCCCGCAGGGCGTCACGGTCAACGGGAAAGCGGTCGCCGGATTCAAATTCGATACAGCCAAAAAGATGGTGACTGTCAAGCTCCCCGCCGGGGAAGGTTTGGTGAGCGTGAGGTAAAAAGTAATCAGATCATCGAAGGTAAAAAAGGCCCGGGATTTATACTCGGGCCTTTTATATGCCCGTTTTTGGCCCGCAATCACAGGAAATATTTTACCGGGAAGATCGTCAAATCCGAAAAATGATACATCGCTTGTTTCTTTCCCACAGCCTGTCTCGCCTCCGATACTTTCACAGAGGATGAATATTTTGCAGGTTATAAAAAAACGCCCGGTGAAACGGGCGTTTTAACATCTTTGGGTGGAAAGAATTTGTTATTCCTTTGGCGGCCATTCAGGAGACGGTTCGGTTTCAGCATCAGGTTTTTTCCCGCATGAGACAGTCACCAGGGCAGTGATCACTGCGCTCAAGCTGAGAAATACATATGAAAGAAAATTCCTTCTCGTTTTCATTGGTTCTCCTTTTTAACGGTATCTCTTAGAGCGTAATCTTTTCCCTTTCCACGGAGAAAACACAGGTATAAACAGAGATCAGGGTCATTAACTATAAATATATAAATGGCCAGGAGCAAGGTCAAGGAAGAAAAATTTCTAATTATTAAATAAGGTTCTTCTCCGAATCAGTTGGTAAATTTAGCAGTGCAAAATGAGATAACTCTTTGAGAGGCAGCCCCCTAAATCCCCCAAAGGGGGACTTTGCATCGTTATGGATAAAAAAAGTTTTGTTACGTAAATAATCTAAGCAGACCTTAATCTGTCAAGCCTCAGCCAAAGGCTGACTTGCTTGGGCTTGACAGCAACTAATAAAATATTTCAATTCGGGTTGGATTGAGATCATTCCCTCAATGCAACCCTTATAAGTGCATTTTTTACCAACTCTTTTGGAGAAGAA
>JAUYCD010000229.1 GCA_030692375.1 Candidatus Latescibacter sp.
TTCATTGTAATATAATAAATAAGTAGGTTTATTTATCTTTTTTTTAATGTTCATCCAGCGCTATATTTGCCAGCTTGTCGGATTGGGAATTCATCTCACGGCGGACATGGATCACTTTAAACGACTGGAACTGGCAGGCCAGGTCCATGATTTCCGTGTGGAGAGGCTGCAGCCCGGCGTTTTTTACACGGTACTGCCCGTTAATCTGCCGTACCGCCAGCTCCGAATCGGAAAAAATGGTTATTCTCGTGCCTCCGAGAACCTTCATCTTTTTCGCCGCAGCAATAAAAGCTTTGTATTCCGCAATGTTGTTGGTGGCTTTCCCGATGTATTCCGAATATTCTTCTATTACCACTCCGTCTTTTTCAATCGTATACCCAAAAGCCGCAGGCCCGGGATTGCCGCGTGAAGCGCCGTCTGTGTGAGCGGTCAAATCCATTCAATCCCCTTCACGCTCATCCCACACGAGGATGCGTCCGCAGTTTTCGCAAAAGAGCATGACGGCGCACCGGCGCACTTCGAGCACTTTCTGGGGCGGGAGATGCTTGAAACATCCCCGGCAGGAGAGTTTCGCTTTGTTCACTGTAGCAATCGCCAATCCTCCCCTTCCTTTCCGGAGCCGGTTATAGGTGGCCAAATGCCGCTTGTTCACCGGGGTGAGGATGGAATTACGTTTCTTTTCCAGGTGCTCGATATCCGTTTCGATGGAATTAAAACACTTCCGGAATTCCCTGATCCTTACGGTGTTTTCAGTGGTCAGCGCCTCAAGTTTTTGTTTTGTATCTTCCCGTTTCGGCTCCAATTCATCCAGTTTGCTCATGATCTCGATGTCTTCCGTTTCCAGGGCGTCGATACGGTCGCGGGCCATTACTATTTCATTCTGAACGGCGTTATATTCCTTGTTGGTCTTGGTTTCCAGAAGACGTTTATCCTTTTTGGACAGGACGTCGCGCTCAGCTTGCAGCTCCAGTTCAATTTCATGGCGATTTTTCTTTGTTTCCGCTATGAGCTTATCCAGATCGTCCAATGACTGCTTAAGATCGGCGACTTCTTTTTCCAGGAATTCTATTTGCGCAGGATAATCCTTTTTCGATTTTAAAAGATTGTCAATATCAAGATCAATTTCCTGGGCGCCCAGGAGCCTCATAAGATCTTCTTTCATGCTTTTCCTCCAGTGCACGTTATATCAGGATGTTTCCATACCTTGGTGAATTGTACTGTTTTTCCCGAATCTATGACTACTTTAGCTTTTTCCTTCAACTCACCGGCGAGATAATCCCCAATCTTCTTTAACACCGGGATTTCTGTGGCGCGGTGCGATGCATCGATGAGCATGATGAGACCGGAATTATCGAGAAAATCATGGTGTCCGAGATCGCCGGTTACAAATGCATCGGCGCCCGCATCGACTGCCTGGCCGATATAGTTTCCTCCGCTGCCGCCCAAAACCGCCACCCGTTCGATAATCTCTTTCATTCCGGGCGAAATAGTCAGGGTTTTCACCCCGAGGGAATGCGCCACATGGACGGCAAACCGTTCGCTGTCCATCGGTTCCGGAAGGTCCCCGACAGCGCCGTATCCGTGGGTAACATCAGCGTTCTTAAGCGGAATGAGATCGTATGCCATTTCCTCGTAAGGGTGCACTTTCCGGACAGCCTCGAGCACGCGAACTGCATCGGCGGAGGGGACAATCATCTCGATCCGGTCCTCGACAGCACGGGAAAGCTCGCCTGACATTCCCGCGAACGGTTTGGCGGAAGATGAGGGGGTATAGGTTCCCGTTCCTTGCGCGGTGAACGAACAGAGACGGTATTCGCCGATGATCCCTGCTCCGGCGGCCCCGGCGGCCTCACGGATACGGTCGGTATACTCCGGCGGGGCGAAGGTTACAAATTTCACCATCCCGGATTTACACGCAGACAGAAAGGAAACGGAGAGAAGCCCCAGTTTTTCCGCCAGGGCATGGCTGACACCGTTCCGTACCTGGTCAAGCGCTGTATGCGAGGCGTAGAGAGCGATATTTCCCCGTATGGCTTCACGTACGACCCGGCAGGACAACGTCTGGCCGGAAAGGCTTGAGAGAGGTTTGAATATCGGCGGGTGATGGGAGACAATCATCGAAGCCCGGATGTTTTGAGCGGTACGGATTATATCCTCGGTAACATCCAGGGCGATTAGAACTGCCGGGGTGCTGTCTTCAGTATCTCCTGTTAAGAGACCGGAGTTGTCCCAGGTTTCGGCGAGTGATTGAGGGACCCATTTTTCCATAGCCTCGACCACTTCGCCAACCTTAATCATGATAATACTCCGTGTTCACAGCTATAAAAAAAGGTGCATCATGTCTGATGCACCCTATGAGTCACAATTTTCAAGAGAGTGTATGCCGGTTTTATCTGTTCCATCGAAATATCGTTTCGCTGGCCGAAGATAAAAATCATGCACACCTCCGTTCGCACTGACTGGTGGGCGATACTGGACTCGAACCAGTGGCCTCGGCGATGTGAGCGCCGCGCTCTAACCTGCTGAGCTAATCGCCCTTTCTATTCTCGTTCGTATCGGTATACTAGCGCCAAAACTGGTGGGCCCACAAGGATTTGAACCTTGGACCAACCGGTTATGAGCCGGTGGCTCTGACCACTGAGCTATGGGCCCCTTTTCGTAAGGGCTTAATATACAAAGCTCTTGACTGAAAGGCAAGAAAGAAAACTGGCTCTCCAACTGGAGCGCTTTTTTTAAACTATTGAAAAAATTGTTTCAAATCCTTGCCTGGCCATCCCCCAGATATTTGAATCAATTTTTACTCTTTATGATGCTTATCGTTCCACGAGAATATATTTATGAAAATATTCTTGTGTTCAAGTCTACTTGAAGGACGAATCCCCCCTGTCGGACATCCCCCCTTATTAAGGGGGGAATCATGTTGGCAGGCCGCTTTTACCCCCTTAATAAGGGGGTCGCCGCTTTACGCGGCGGGGGGATTTTGTTTAAAGAGAAGATAAGTGATATGGCATGTTTATCGCCGAATAAAAAATGGGGGATGGCCAGCAAATCCTTGCCATTTGTTTTTTATTTCATATATTATCATACGTATCGAGATTACTCAAGCAGAAAGGAAGATATATACCTTTGTTATCACGGATGCTTTTTAGGAAAGCGGTAATCGCCTATTGTCTCTGTTTTTTCGCGGGAACAATAGCGCTCCCCTCGCAGGTGGCCTTTTCAGAAAAGCCCTCAAAGATACAGAAAACCGCCATTTCAGACGCCGGGATAAAACAGCTCTATGACGAAATCATCCGTGATGCTGCGGTAACCGACGGGATAGTTGGGGCAGGAATTATTCACCTCGAAACCGGCCGTGAGCTTTATTTGAATAGGAACGAGCGTTTTCCCATGGCCAGCGCGGTCAAACTTCCGGTCGCGGTGCAGCTCATGACCATGGTAGACCAGGGTATTGTCCATCTCGACAGCATGGTCACCATCCGTGAAAGCGATCTTCATCCCGGTTCCGGTCAAATCAAGAACCGTATTATGCCGGGACGCTCCCTGTCCATTCTCTATCTCCTGGATCAGATGCTGACAGTCAGCGATAACAGCGCAACCGATATAATCATCCGGATTGTTGGCGGCCCACCCGCAATCGATCGGCGGATGAACGCCATAGGCATCGAGGGCATGTCGGTAGATCGCCCGATTTACCTGGTTCTCAGCCACTGCCTGGGAATAACCTGTTTCAATGAAACCGAACCATTTTCCCTCGAGCTGTATAACAGGATGGCTACAAAGGTTACAGCGGAAGAACGCCTGAGAGCCCGCCGGAGCTACATTAACGATTCTCGGGACACTTCCTCCCCGGAGGGGATGGCAAGGCTATTGGAAAAAATCTGGTGCAGTGATATACTGAGCAGCCAGAGCTCCGAACTGATCCTGGGCATCATGGGCAATGCGCATGGCGATAAACGCATCAAGGGTCTCCTGCCGCCCGACACCAAAGTCTACCACAAGACCGGAACTATCAGGGGAGGGCTCAGCGATGTGGGGATCGTTGAACTTCCCAACAATGCCGGTCATATCGTAGTGGTGGTGTTTGTAAAAGGCGGAAAAAAGTCCATACGCGTGGCCGAAAGCGCAATGGCTCAGATCGCCAAAGACGCCTATGATTATTTTAACCGCAGGTCACAGATCGATTAGATCCTGAAACGAGTTCAGGATGACACGTGTCATGCCGAACTTGTTTCGGCATCTATCCGGACTCAGTAACCGCGCTCCCCGGCGATAGCCTGCATGCGGTAATAGTAATCCATACCTCCCTTGAGCGCCCCGTTCATGTTGATTGCGGGAATATTCCCGCCGGTGCGCTGCATGACCTGTTCGATGACCTCCATGCTCATGGTCCAGAGAATAGCGCAGTTCACCATTCCCGAAGTGGGGCAGACCTTCTGCTCGAAACCGGGAATGGCAAAAAGGCCGTAGGTGTCGGTCATCCGCCCGACATGGACCTCGGTTTCCTTAAACACGGCGCGGCCCTGGGGAATTTTGACATCCCTGGTGACCGGGCCTATGGAAGCTGCGCGCATTCCGAGTTTTTTGAAGAGGTCAAGATTTTTAAGGTCGGCTTCGTCATCGGGTTTGTAAGTCCCCATAATCACACAGTCTTTTGAACTCCCCTTGGGAGTGTTCCCATCGGAGAGGCCGTTGGCGAAAGCAAACCCGCCGCGCCGCCCGTTCGCCTCGTCGTTCATTGCCTGATGATAACGGCTGTAAAAGTATACCTTGCCGCCCGCAAGAAGGCTGTCCACCACCATTCCCGCCATCTTCCGGATGTTTCCCATCTCCATGCCGATCATCTCATACTGCATCATAATGGTGTTGAAGTAATCGTCCAGAAGCGGTTCGGCCAGGCTCACCCAGGGGGTTTTATCGGTTAGTTTCGGCTCGTCGCCTTTTACTTTGACAGGTTTCCCGTCGATAGCGAGCGCCCTGCAGGCATCGGCGAGCATCATCCACATCACCGAGCCGCTCACCGGGCCGGATTCCGGGCCGGCATAGGCCGGAGAGCCGGGAATCTTGACCGCAGCGCCGATGGTGTCGGAAGTATCCTCTATCCAAATCTTGGCGTATGGGCGAACTTTCAGCCGCTGCAGCTCCGGGGTGACTTTTTCATAACCCCTGGCGTCGCCGCCCCAGGGGCAGGGGCCGCCGATCACGAAAATATCCTTTTGGGCGATATCCGCGAAATACTCGTATGCAAACGGGAAATTGGCCAAAAGAAGATCGCCCTTCTGAGATGTCTTCGGATCGTATCCGGGGGTCAGGATTTCCGGCACTCCGTTACGGTCGGGGAAGATATCGGATTCGTTCGTATGGCCCTGGTCCCAGTAACACCAGCAGCGGTTTCCTTTTTCCACCGTGCGGGCGATAGCGTAGGCGGCTTCAAGAATGTTTTGCGACTGGTTTTCGCGGATCCAGGTGAGTTTCTCTCTCACCCGCTTCAGATATCGCATGGAAAAAGGCTCGCCCATTCCTCCCGGCGCCGGGAGCGGCCTGTTTTCCTGCGCGTAAGACCGCAGGGCCATTCCGCCCATGCTGAGCGCAGCAAGCGGGATGAGCCGGAAGGTATCACGTCGTCTCATGGTTTTCTCCTTTCAAAAGGCTTGTGAAAAAGTTGGTTTTTATTATCACTTAAATCCTGAAACGAGTTCAGGATGACGTCATGCCGAACTTGTTGCCGCTTCGCGGGAACGATGAAGCCGTTTCGGCATCTATCAATTAAACAGGGTTTTTTACAAGTCTTTTAAGCTAACGTTTTCAATACCCCCTTGACTGGCTCATGACACCGGCCTGGGCGTTATAGGAATTTGCCCACGTGAGGGCGCCGTTGAAGTTGATTCCGGGAACGTTGCCTCCGGTGCGGGAAATAATCTGCTGGACAATCTCAGCGCTTACAGTCCAAAGAATGGCTGTCACCAGTATTCCGGAGGTGGGGCAGACCTTCTGCTCGAAACCGGGCAGTGCGAAAAGACCGTACGTGTCCGTCATCCTCCCTACATGTACGTTTGCTCCGCGGGCGACGATTTTCCCTGCGGGGATTTTTGTGTCGCGGGTAATGGGTCCGATGGAGGCCACTTTCATACCCAGGTTTTTCATTGCGTCCAGGTTCTTGAGGTCAGCTTCATCATCCGGTTTGTAAGTGCCCATGATGACGCAGTCTTTGGCGGTTCCCCGGACACGGCCATCTGTGAGGCCCCGGGCAAAAGCAAATCCCCCACGGCGTCCGCTGGCTTCGTTGGCCATGGATTCGGGATAGCGGCTGTAAAAATAGACATTCCCGCCGGAGAGGAGGGTGTCGACCGCCATTCCGGCCATTTTACGGATATCTCCCATCTCCATGGCGATCATTTCAAGCTGCATCATGACGGTATCGAAGTAATCATCCATGAGCGGCTCGGTAAGGCTCGACCGGGGGACCTTCTCGGACAGTTTCGGCTCGTCGCCTTTTACTTTCACCGGTTTGCCGTCACGGGCGAGAACCCGGCAGGCATCCGCAATCATCATCCAGAAAATGGCGCCATTAAGCGGCCCGGACTCAGGGCCGAGCGGCGCCGGGGACCCGGGAACTTTCACCTGCGCCCCCAGGAAATCGACATTGGTTTCGATCCAGATATCGGCATAGGGACGGATTTTCAGTCTCTGGATATCCGGAGTGATATACTTGGCGGCGTCGGGTATATCGCCGCCCCAGGGACAGGGACCGCCCACTACAAAAAGATCCTTTTTAGCAAGATCATCCAGGTACCCGGCAGGCCAGGGGAAATTGGCCAGCACCAGGTCGCCGTCCCTGACCTGTTTGGCGTCGTAACCGGCGGTGACCAGCTCCGGTTCACCGTTACGGTCCGGGAAAATATCGGAACTGTTGGTATGGCCGAGATCCCAGCAGCACCAGCAGCGGTTTCCCTTCTCCACTGTGCGTGCGATGGCATAGGCGGCTTCCAGTATTTTGTCCGACTGGGTATCGCGCACCCGCAGCAGCATTTCCCGTACTCTTTGTGTATACATCAATGCCAGCGGGTGAACCGAACGCTCCGGGTTGAACGGCCGCTCCTGGGCGGAGGATGAGCGGGACAGGGTGCAGAAAGCGGGAAGGGTAAACGGAACGAGGCGAAACAGGTCACGGCGTTTCATGGATTCTCCTTTGAAATAAGTGCCTAAGTGCCAAAGTGACAAAGCGCCTAAGTGACAAAGTGCCTAAGTGCCTAAGTAAAATTGCTGCCCCCGGAACGGGGGAAGGTGGCGCTAAGCGCCGGAAGGGGGCGTTGAATAAATACAATCATTGACCATCCTCCGGAAACTCCAGTTTCATATTCTCCACTTTCGGAGAGGATGCCTTCGGCGCTTTTTTGAATGTCATCCCAACCTGGCGGATCGGCGGCATGTCTATTTGTTTCCCGGCAAGAAGTTCGGCGATGGTGAAAAGTTGAATCTTCGGGTATTTCCGTCCCCAGGACGCTGACTCATAGAATCCGGCAGTGACCGCTTCGGTCTTCATAGGGCCGGAGCGATCGTCCATTGAAATCAGAACGCCCATCGCGGCATTTTCACGTTCCACAACGCCGCGCAAATCCCGGACATGAGCAACGTTCGTATGCCCGGCCTTAACCGAGAGGATGACCGTTTCAAACTTCCCGGTTTCTTCGCCCTGGAAAATAATTTTGCCATCTATGCCTTTGTCTGCGCCTTTTTTCTGCTCGACCGGACGCGCTCCCACGAGTCCAAGCGCCCACCACTGAAATTGATACGGGTCAGAAGCGGCCAACTCCGCAGCATCAGGAATTGAAACCGGCTCGCCTAAAACATTATAGCGAACCGTGCCGCTAAAGGTATCCATCAACCGGGACTTTATCAGCGTTATGGCAAGGTGTGTGATGTCAATGCCAATCCAATTGCGGTTAAGCTTCTGCGCGGCGGCAATAGTGGTTCCACACCCGCAGAAGGGGTCAAGAATAACGTTGCCCTCATTCGAGGATGCCTTGATTATACGTTCGAGGAGAGCTTCTGGTTTTTGCGTCGGGTAGCCGAGACGCTCCTTGGCTGAAGCATTTATATGCGGCATTTCCCACACATCACCTATTCTGCGTCCTTCAGACAAAAAGACCTTATATGGTTCTTGCCCTTTTCGTTTTTGCCAGCGATACCATTGCCCGTCGTCACCCAATTTATAATGTGAATCAGCTTTTCCAGACTTTGCTCCATATTCCTCTCGGGGCTCATTGAAAATTCCCTGGTTATTCTTTCCATAAAACAATATCACGTCATGAAGGCGTTGAAATCGGTTGCTTTTTGCAGTATATCTTTTATAGCTCCAGATGATTTCGTTAAGAAAGTTGTCTGATCCAAGCACAGCATCCATGAGCAGTTTCAAGTAATGACTCGCTGTCGGGTCGCAATGGAGATAAATGCTCCCGGTCGGCTTCAGAACACGCCGCAATTCTATCAGGCGCGGCGCCATCATGACGAGATAAGCGAGCATGTCGCAGGGACCGAGGAAAGTGCGGAATGCCTGCATGACATCGGCAACACGACCGTCGGCGGTCACCAGGTCGGTAAAGACGGATTCATCCTCCCGATTCCATGTCCAGGTATCTTCAAAGGCGAGTATCTGTGACGCGGCCCGGCTCCCGTCCTGTTCTTTGAAAAGAATGTTGTAATTCTGATTGCTTTTGAAGGGCGGGTCAAGGTACACGAGGTCAACGGATTCGGAGTCGATGTGCTGCCGCAGAACGTCCAGGTTGTCGCCGTAATAGAGCGTGTTTCCCATTGCCACCAGCCTTTAGATCCTGAAACGAGTTCAGGATGACACGTGTCATGCCGAACTTGTTTCGGCATCTCAATAGAGTAAGGGGGTGAATTTCACTTCTTTTCCACAATTATTCCCTTGAACACCACCACATTATCGATGCACATTCTGGTCGCCCAGGTACGTATTCCGATCCAGGCGGACGAATCCATGGCAAGCGGTGTATCATCCCAGGCTTCCAGAAGAATTTCGCCGTTCATCCAATAGGTGATATGTCCCCGATTGAACTCCAGCGCGATACGGTTGGTTTTTCCGGATTTAAGCGGAGTGTAATTGGTATTCGCCAGGGCCTGCCCCCGTTTGTAAAAGGTGGTGCAGTGGTTCCAGTAGGAGCCGGTGGTAAGGGCATATCCGCTGCTGAAAAAATTTTTATCGGGAGTGGAATTGAGGAGAACCGTAATATCCCCGATCAGGTCATTCGAGGCCCAGTTCGTCGCCTCGAACTCGATACGAACGGGGTCATAACGGCATGGGGCCAGGAGAATGGCGCGGTTACGGTCTCCTTCCACCGCCCAGAGTTTGCCGTTATGGATTATCCATTTTCCTTCGACGATCCGGTACTGCTCCAGATCGCCTGGGTCATCGAACGTCGTAGATACCGCTTTTTCCCATGAAATAATCTGGGCGCGGATTGTCCGGCTGAGCGTTATATATTTCTCCATATCTGCGGTTCCAGTCGATTGCAGCGAGGAACATCCAAAAAAAATGAGAATCACAGGGATAAAAAAGATAAACGGAATAGCGGTTCTTAGCAATACCGGTTTACCATTTCCGGCATGAACCTTGGGTTCCTGTATCAACATCTCTCTACCCCTTTACCGAGCATGAGCAAAAGGCCGAAAATAATCAAAGGTATGCCGAGTGGAGCTGCGAGCATTGTTATCGTAAGAAAAAGTCCCGACAAATAAAATAGGGAGTTTCAGTACAGGGTCAAAGACTTTTTAGCGTATCCTTCGTATGACTATAATAAGCAGAACGGTCACTATGGCGACGTTCAGGTGAAGGAACCGCACAACATCCTCAGCCTCAGCCGGGAAGATGAATTTTTTTCAAGAGCCAGGCGATATTATCCGCAAAAGTGCGAATGGTGCGGATGCCCTCTTCATCTTTCAAAACCTCACCCTTTTCACGCCCGAATGCAATATTCCAGTAACTGCTCCCCGGCACGATCATTCCGTTGATCATGAACCACATGAGGAGCTGGGCAAAGGTGAAATTCTGCCCGATCCTTCTGGCCACCGCCACCGCACCGCCCACCTTCCGGCTGAAACGGTGGCCGTGATGCCGCGAAACAAATCCCGCCCGATCCAGGAGAGCCATCAGCTCCGGAGTGGCGGATCCAAAATACACCGGAGAGCCAACAATAAAACCGTCAGCATCAACCATATTCTTGTAAATGGGATCGAAATCATCTTTGAGAATGCAGCGCTCTTCGTTGCTGCAGGCCATGCAGGCGGTACAGGGGAGAATGGATTTTCCGGCGAGTGAAATGAATTCGGTTTCAATTCCCCGCTCACTGATCACATCCAGCGCCACCTTGAGGAGAGTCTCCGTATTGCCGCCGGCCCGCGGACTACCGGATATGGCGATTATTTTCATAAAATCTCCTTAAAAAAATTTCTCTCGCAAAGTTCGCAAATAAAAAATATTTAGACATGATTAACAGGATTAGAATAAAAAATAATTTAATCTTGTAAATCTTGTAAATCATGTCAAATATTTCTCTCTCCAAGTTCGCAAAGAAAAAATACTTTTGACAGGATTAACAGGATTGACAGGATTAGAAAAAAAAAAGAAAAATTTAATCTTGTAAATCTTGTAAATCATGTCAAAGATTTATCTCATATTTCATCATCCTGTCCACTACTTCCATCGTTTCCTGTGCGGCTTTTTCCCATGTGAAACTCCCGGCCCAGGCAAGGGCATTTTGGGTGAGCATACTCCGCAGAGAGTCGTTGCTGAGAATTTGAACGAGTCTATCTGCAAGCGCCGTATGATCGCCATAGGGGAAGAGAAGCCCGGTCTCGCCGTTTTTTACCGAATCCCGCAGGCCATCCACATCGGAAGCCGCCGCCACAGTGCCGCAGGCATTGGCCTCTATATTGGTAAGGCCCCAGCCCTCGCGCGGCGAAGGATTCACTATCACATGGCTGCGGCGCATCCAATCCACCTTTTCCTCGGTGGATACAAAGCCGGTAAACAGCACCCTTTCCGCCACACCCAGGCTTTTGGCAAGCTGTTTCAGCTCATCGATGTTGTCTCCCGAACCCACAATAACCAGCCGTGCGGACGGTATCTTTGCAGCCACCTCAGGCAAAGACCGTATGATCACATCCACGCTCTTGTAGCGTTTGATCCTTCCGACATACAGGATTGTCGGCTGGCCGAATTTGGTCACCGCAGGATCAAAATTGTAGGTAGAGTGATCCATGCCGCAGTGAACGACCCTTATGCATTCCGGCCTGATCCCGCGCCGTGCGATGTCGCGGCCTGTGCTTTCGGAAATGACCTCGAACATTGCGTTCCTGTATACACGGGGAATGGGAAACTCCATCATGTAAACATAGGAGGCGATAACAGAATTTGTCTCCTTGTATACCGCCCTGCCGAAAAGATGGGGAATGACTGCAAGGATGGGTTTTTTAAGATAGAGGGGGGTGAAAAGCGGGACCTTGTTGATGTCGTCCACCACCAGGTCGAAATTTTCCGCCCGGTCAAGCTTCATGAGGAGTCCGGGCGCGGCGAAATTGTATGTTTCACGGGCGCCGGTGCGGATTATCCGCATGCCCTTGTATTCGTCGGTCCGGCTTCCCCCGGGAAAACCAGACACCACAAGCGTCACCTCGTCTCCGCGCTCCACAAACCGTGAAAATATCTCGGTAATATGCACCTCGGCGCCGCCCGCCTGGGGATTCGCCATATCCATCCAGTTGACTAATAATATCTTCATGAATGATCTCGCGCAAAGACTGAAAAGAAAAATTCAAATACTAAATAAAATAGTATACGGGCATGAGGTTGAAAAAAAAAGGAGAAAATACTATCCGGGAAGGATAAAACACTTGACAGTGAGATGAATTATGGTATTTTGATACAGATATATTGGATTTAAAACCAAAGTTATTTTCTATGCGATTCGATAGAAATAATTGATAAATTGGATGTTATGAAGAAAACTACAGAATAACTTGTTAGGTTTCCGTACTGGGCATGGAAGGGGAAGGTATGAGTGAAGAGAATAGTTTAGCTACAAGAAAATGCCCATTTTGCGCAGAGGAGATTTTATCCGATGCGGTGAAATGTAAGCACTGTGGAGAATGGTTAGATAAACAGCCAATTGGGCCACAAAAAACTTTGGGAAGAATAGAGCGACACTCAAATGCCCAAGCCCCATGGCGGCTCGTTCTTTTATCAATAATCAGCTTTACAATCTATGAGATTTATTGGTTTTATCGAAACTGGAAGCATTTAAAAATTCAAAAACGATTGGAAATTAGCCCAGGCTGGAGAACAGTTGGATTGTGTATCCCGATATACCATATTTTCATCATATACGAACAATTCAGAGATATTCGAGATTCTGCCAAGCAAGCAGGTTGCGAGACTTTTTCTTCTCCTGGGTGGATCACTTTTGGTTTTATATTCTTGAGTGGTATATCTTTAAGGCTTTCACTCTATCAATGGAAATTGACTGACCCCGGAGAGGTTTTAGCCATTACTGTTCTCAGCCTTTTTATCGATCTATTAGCAGTATGGATACTTGTAGTAGTGCAAAAAACTCTCAATCGTTTTTGGGCAAAAGAACAGCCTGACCATGAAATGAGATCAAAATTCTCTGGGAAGGAGATTGCATTGATAGTGGTTGGTGTCATCGTTTGGATTTTAGGCATAATTGGTACTTTTGTGCCTGAATGACATGTGAAAAATATATAAGAAATAAAAGGCATAACAATGCGCTCCACCTGACCGCTTTTCCGCTGCGCTCCATAGCAGGTGAACTTGGTCGTTATCCATCCTAGTTGAAAGACTTGGCTCTTCATGAACAGTTTCAAAACAGATGTTTCAAAACCTCAGCCAGATGATACACCAGAAATTCTATACAAGTATCGCTATTTTGATTCTGAGGGGCATCATTTAAAGTTGATTGAGAATGCTCAACTATGGTTCACATCTGCTCGCGCCTTCAATGATCC
>JAUYCD010000230.1 GCA_030692375.1 Candidatus Latescibacter sp.
ATACTTTTTCATTACTTCTTGTTATACAAGAGGATAAGCTTTATTTTGTAATGTATGGTAAGTGATTGATATTTATGTAAAAAATTGAAATGACAATTTTACGAATAATCCGGGCTAAATTGTTACAGGATTCTACACGAAGAAATACTTTATCGGTATGATCAATTGTCGGCCCCAATGGAGAAATGATATCTTTGGTAATACCGTTTTGTTCCAACTTACATCGAATATCAGATACAAGACTTTTAACCCTTGCGAGAAGCTTCCTTTGATTAGCAACATCTTCTCTTCGTAATTTTTTTCTCTCTGCTGCATAACAAGCGTTAATAATATCTGAAACCAAAAGAGACCTTTTAGTAATAAGCAATTGAATAAGTACCCTTTGCTTTGTCATTTTTCCATCTAAAAGATTAAATGTTGCTTCACCTTCTTTTCGGCCATTACAAAATGTTGATATTTTAAAAATATCCCCATTATCTGTTGTCCAAAAATTCAATGAAATACTTTCAGAAGGATTCAGCATTGTCCGGTTAGGAATTTGCATGCAAAAGTGATATAAGGTTTTGCCAAAAATATTTTCAAAAAAGTTGGTGTAAATGTAAAATTTTACTTGACTTTTTCAAATGAGGCCAGAAGTTGCACGTTTTTCGTAAACCCATCTCAGACAAGGAGTTACGAAAATGCGCAAAAACATCTGGCCCCGCACCTCTTTCAAAAACAAAAAAACTTATATGACATTCCGCAAACCCTTAACAAATGTCCTGGCCAATATCCCTCTCGTGGAATCCAAAGGGAATAAACCATTTCAGATGACTATGGAACATTTTCTTGATTCGCTTATTTACTATCACCTCGATATTCCTGATTCGGGAAGACATCTTCTCCAGGTGCTGGAACAGGATTCCTTCGCTCGCAAAATGATCGCTCCACCCCAAGGCATTAAAAAAAGCAGCTTCTTCGAAGCCATGCATTCCCGCAGACTTGAATTCTTCATCCAGGTGTACAATGCTCTTACCGCTCAGGCTGCCGTTATCTTACCTAAAAAACATGAAGACCTTGGCAATCTGATCGCCATTGACGGCTCCTTAATTGATGCCGTGTTCTCCATGACCTGGGCTGACTACCGTAAAAATTCAAAAAAAGCCAAAGCTCATATCGGATTCGACTTGAACCGTTCCATCCCTACCGGCCTTACTCTTACCTCTGGCAAAGGCGATGAACGCAAAGAGGTCAAATACCTTATTTCACCTGGACAAACCGGGGTAACAGACAGATATTATCAATGTCATAAAGATTTCGACTCGTGGCAAGAACAAGGAATTCATTTCGTCTGCCGTATCCGTGAGGATACCACCAAAACAGTCATCAAAGAAAATCAGCTAATTCACGGCAGCATAGTCTTTTATGACGCCATCGTCATTCTCGGTAGCACCGATAAAAATATTACCCTGAAACCGGTAAGGGTGGTCGGTTATCGCATCGGGAATAAAACCTACTGGGTTGCCACAGATCGGTTTGATCTTTCCGCTGAACAGATCGCCGCTATCTTTCTCCTCCGCTGGAAAATAGAGATTTTCTTCGGCTGGTGGAAACGTCACCTCAAAGTCTATCACCTGCTCGCCCGCTCTCAACACGCACTGACGATTCAACTCCTGGCCGGTCTGATTACTTATCTCCTCCTCGCTATTTACTGCCATGAACAATTCAAGGATAAAGTCTCTATTCAAAGGGTTCGGCAACTCCGCATCGCTATCCGCAACGAAGCCGGTTCGTTCATCCCTGTTCCCTTTTTACCCCATAATCGAAAATATCTTTCACTCAAACAATCATACGCAAAAACTTAACCGGACAACGCTGAGAAGGATTGACAGTATTGATACTATTAGAAACATCTTTTGTTATTTTTATTGTGGGTTCTGGCGCGGATATTTTGGGCGGAATACATGATTGAACCAATTCAAAAAACTTTGATTTTTCGGCGGATGATAGCTCATACTTAAGATTCGCAGGAAGCGCTTCAACCATATCACCACCGGAATACTCCCAGATGACCAGAATATCAACAAGAGAAAACAATGGATAGCGAGGGACGGAGAGCCAGGGGAAATATGAGAAGATGGATTTTTTCTTTATGAAAAAGCGGTCGAATTCATAGAGAAAGAAATAATGATGAATTATGAACCTGATTGCATCGGAATCATTCCATTCCCAGCCTAGTTTTTTCAAAGGGGTCACGGCAGTTTTCAAACGCATTCTCTGGAGAGAATCGAGATCAGCACGAATAAGGGTAAGACGAGGCCCAGGCTTATCCGGCAGGGTAAGATATACGGAAAGGTCGGTAATTGTATCTGGTGGCTTAGGTTCCTGCAAATCTACATAGATGAGGAAAGAACCGGGAGGATGCTGTTCTGTGAACGTTGCAAGCCAGTCAATAAAATTCGAAAAGTGATCGCGCTGGACCATAAGAAAAACCTATAATTACAAGAAGAACTTCTTTTTTTTCCTATTTATTGCCTTCTATCAACGACCATTTGTTGTTTAGAAGAAACCAAGATTGACCAGTTTGTGTATCAAGTTTTATTATATATGTATTAATATGATTTTCACCAATGCCAAAACGGGGACTCTCTATTTCTTCACAAGTATATA
>JAUYCD010000231.1 GCA_030692375.1 Candidatus Latescibacter sp.
AAGAGAGGGGATCAAGGGGTGAGTTCCAGTATGGCAGTGAATCAAAAGACATTGTAATGGTATAGGGACTCGAATTTGAAAATAACCGCGATCAGAAAAGGCTCCCAGGCTGACCGTGAAGGTCTCCGGCCCGGAGATGAACTGCTCGCAATCAATGGCCAGCCGGTCCGTGATGACATAGACCTCATGTTTTATGGCGCCGAGGACATGGTATACCTCACAGTCCGCCGGGAAGGGCATGTTTTCGAGGCAGCATGCGAGGGGTATGAGGATCTGGGCATCGAGCCTGAGCCGATGCAGATCATGAATTGCGGAAACCACTGCCTGTTCTGTTTTGTAGATCAGAATCCTCCCGGAATGCGCAAGGCTCTCTATTTCAAGGATGAAGATTACCGGCTGTCATTTCTCCATGGCGCTTATGTGACTCTGACCACCCTGCGGGAAACGGATATCGCCAGAATTATAGAGCAGCGTCTCAGCCCGCTGTATGTTTCCGTGCATGCCACCGAACCGGATGTCCGTCGAAAAATCCTGGGCATTAAGCGCGATGACCGTCTTATGGAGAAAATTGATCGCCTCCTTGAAGGCGGCATTCATATCCATTGCCAGATCGTAGTCTGTCCGGGAATAAATGATGGTGTCGTTCTGGGAAAAAGCATACGCGATCTTGAGAGCAGATACCCGGGGATTCTCTCGCTCGCAGTGGTTACGGTGGGTCTGACCGATCACCGCGAGGGTCTCATCCCGCTCCGGGCGGTCGATGCCCGGCATGCAAGGGAGACTATCGAACTGGTAGATAGCCTCCGTGAAGAGAAAAAAGGCCGCGGATCGACACGGATTTACACGGATAACTCTTATAGTGATGAATGCGGATTCGTATACTGCGCCGATGAGTGGTATTGCCGTGCGGGTATGGACATCCCGGAGGCAGGATACTATGATGATTTTCCCCAGATCGAGAACGGGGTAGGGATGATCAGAGATTTTCTGGATGCGTCAAAGCGGCTGGAAACCGCTGCCGGAAAGCTCAAATACACCGGAAAGGTTACGATAGTGACCGGGGTCTCCATGGAGCCGTACATTGAGTTGTTTGCTGAACGCCTCCGTAATCTGACTGATGGTCTCGATGTCAGGGTGAAAGCCGTCGCCAATCGTTTCTACGGTGAATCGGTGACCGTTTCCGGCCTTTTGACCGGGAGAGACATTATCAACGCCCTGCGGGATATCGAACCGGATGAGATGGTTCTGCTCCCGCCGAACTGCCTGAATACCGAGGGATTATTCCTTGACGATCTGTCCCCGGAAGATATGAGCCGTGAACTCGGCGTCATAGTCCGGCAGGGAGAATATGATCCGGCGGCCACATTTTTTGAAGAGGTTCTATGAGCATACCTATCGTTGCAATTATAGGCCGTCCGAATGTCGGCAAATCCACCCTCTTCAACCGTCTTATCCGCCGACCTGTGGCAATCACCCATGACCAGCCTGGTGTAACCCGAGATCGTAATGCGTTTGAATTCGAGTGGAACGGGCGGGCTTTCATGCTGGTGGACACCGGCGGCTTTGTGGCTTCAAGCAAGGATGAAATGGAACGGGCGGTCACCGAACAGAGCTTGCTCGCCATCGAGGAAGCGGATGTGGTGCTCTTTCTGGTTGATGTGAAGAGCGGCATCACCGACCTCGAGGAATCCATCCGCGATGTGCTGGTGCGAATCGCGAAGCCGATGGTGCTCGCTGTGACCAAGGTCGACCGTAATCCCGATGAGGCGGACATGTATGGATTCTATAACCTGGGACTGGGCGATCCACACCCGGTTTCAGGGACCACCGGACGAGGGACCGGCGACCTCCTCGATGCCGTTGTCAGCCTTTTTCCTCCCGAAACGGCAGAAACCGCTGAAATCGAAAAGGCGTTGAAAATCGCCATTATCGGACGGCCCAATGTGGGAAAATCCTCCCTGGTGAATGCTCTCGCGGGGAAAAAAGCCGTGGTGGTCAGCCCCACTCCGGGAACCACCCGCGATTCGACCGATACCCATCTCACCTTCGACGGGAGAAAAGTCATTCTGGTTGATACCGCCGGATTGAAAAAAATAACCCGCCTGAAAGAATCCCTGGAATACTACAGCGCCCTGCGCACCCTGCGGAGCCTTTCACGGTGCGATGTTGCAGTTGTGATCATTGACATCAACGAAGGGCTGACCTCCTATGATAAGAGCCTGGTCGATGACGCGGAAAAAGCCGGGAAAGGGGTGATCATCGCCGCGAACAAATGGGATCTCGTCGCCAAGGACACCATGACCCTGAAGCATACTGAGCAGGAAATCCGCGACGCCCTGCCGGACAAGGAGGATTATGCAGTTATCTTCATTTCGGCGAAGACCGGGCAGCGGGTGCGGAAAGTTCTCGAACTCGCCGACAGCATCGATAAAGCTCGAAAATTCCGTGTTCCCACCGCGGAACTCAACCGCTTCTTCGAGACCATGCCCATTCCGCCGGGGGCCGGGGAAATTTCCATCAAGTATGGTACCCAGCATTCCATCGAGCCGCCCGCATTCGTGATCTTTGTAAGCGACCCGCTCAAGGTGAAAGACAACTTTGTCAAATATACGGAGCGGAGCCTCCGGAGAGCCTTCGGATTCGAAGGGACGCCGATCAAGCTGGTGTTTAAAAGGTAAAGAAAAAGGGTTCATTTAATGGCTGACAATCTTGTACGAATACAACCAAAACGATTAACCGGTGAGGAATCAATTCATTCGGATGACCAGCCTCTTGGTCTCAACATTCTCGACTTTTGGAGTTGGAGTTCTTCCGATCTTGTAAGTAATGCCACAAGAGGGGTGTTCGCTGAGTTTCTTGTCGCTCGTTCTTTAAATATTCCTTTGGATGGCGTTCGAGATGAGTGGGGTGCTTATGATCTTAAAACTCCTGAGGGAATTACAGTTGAAGTGAAATCTGCTGCATTTGTGCAAAGCTGGACTCAAAGCAGACTCTCACAAATTATTTTTCGTATACCCAGAACAAGGGCTTGGAATGCTGAGACCAACATCCTGGAAAATGAATCTCGAAGGCAGGCACAGGTGTATGTATTCGCTCTTTTAGCACACGAAGAAAAATCTTCAATCGATCCTCTAAATATAAATCAATGGCGATTCTTTGTGCTGTCGTCAAAACAACTCGATAACCGTACAAGAAGTCAGCATTCGATAACTCTCCGAAGTCTTGAATCTCTGGCTGGGTCGGGGATTTCCTATAGTGAAATCCGTGAAGCCGTTCTTAGAGCTGCAAAAGAATAGAGGTTTTTTCATTTCATACTGCAACTCGATTCCACAATATAACTTCTCCCTAAACCTTACATTGAATTTGCTTTTCCGGCTTTAATTTGCTATCATTACTCAATGTGGCTTTTACTTTTACTTCTGATTGCCTACCTCCTCGGTTCAATTCCGACGAGCATCATCGCGGGAAAACTACTGCGCGGAATCGACATCCGCGACTACGGGAGCCATAACCCTGGCGCCACCAACACCTTTCGGGTGCTGGGCAAAAAGATCGGCGTCGGTGTCGGGCTGATCGACATCGGGAAGGGTTTCCTCGCGGTGGTTCTCCTTCCTGCGTTAATCCCGGCTGATTCATGGACGAACCAGGAACTGAGAAGGATTTTGGCAGGTTTTGCAGCGGTTGCCGGGCATGTGTGGACTGTTTTTGCCGGATTCAAGGGTGGCAAGGGAGTAGGCGCCGCTTTCGGGGTTTTTCTGGGGCTTGCGCCGTTGCCATCGCTTTTTGCCGCCGTGGTCTGGTCGGCTCTGACCTTCGGCACCGGTTACGTGTCGCTGGGAAGTGTCATTGCGGCTCTGGCGCTGCCGGCCGCGGTGATTGCGGAAGGTATCTGGCGTCATAATCTTTCGGCGCCTGTTGCCCTTTTGGCGGGAATCGTGGGACTTCTGGTGGTAGTGAGACATAGATCGAATATTTCCCGGCTTCTCCGGGGCGAGGAGAATCGTTTCGGCAGGCGGGGAAAACCATGAATATCGCAGTTTTAGGCGCAGGGAACTGGGGAACGACCGCCGCGCTTCTCCTTCACCGGAACGGCCATCGGGTGCGCCTCTGGGAATTCAACGAAACCCTTGCCCGTGAGATGGTAGAACGCCGGGAAAACCGTGTCTATCTCCCTGGTTTTCCTCTTCCCCATGATCTTATGGTGACCAATGTACTCTCCGATGTGGTAAAGGATGCGGAGAGCGTAGTATTTGTAGTGCCTTCCGAGTTTATGCGCGCGACAGCCAGGGCGTTGAAAAAAACCGGCGCTCTCGGTGAAGGCGCCGTTCTCGTTTCCCTTTCCAAGGGGCTGGAACATGATACCCTCCTGACCATGACCGGGGTTATCGGCGAGGAGATCGAGGGGCATCCCCTTGTAGCCATGTCGGGACCCTGCATAGCTTCGGAGGTGGCCCGGGGACTTCCCACCACCATCGTGTCGGCTTCCAAAGACCGGCAGGCTGCCCGCCTGATACAGGATGCCTTCATGTCCCCCAGTTTCCGGGTCTATACATCAAGCGATCCCCTCGGCATTCAACTAGGCGGTGCGTTGAAAAATATCATAGCCATTGCGGCGGGAATAAATGACGGTCTCGGCTTCGGCTCCAACGCCAAGAGCGCGCTCATCACCCGCGGGATTGTGGAGATGCGCCGGTTCGGAGCATTCCAGGGGGCAGAACCGGAGACATTCAACGGCCTTTCAGGGATCGGCGATCTCATCACCACCTGTTTCAGCGGGTATTCCCGCAACCGCCGCATCGGCGAGGAGCTGGCCAAAGGGAAGGCTCTCCGGGAAGCGCTGGCAGAGATGGTCATGGTAGCGGAAGGAGTACCCACAACGCAAACAGTGTATGAATTTTCGCAGAGGAATTGCGTGGAAATGCCGATTACCGATAAAGTATACGGTGTCCTTTTTGGGAGTCTTTCACCGAAAGCAGCCGTGACAGAACTCATGGTGCGTGACAGGAAACCGGAGTATCATTCTTCTTGAGCGAGAGAGTATGCAATGACGGGAGAACGGAAGCGCCTGTACTATTCGATCAGCGAAGTTGCCGTTATGACCGGACTCAAGCCTCATATCCTGAGGTTCTGGGAGAGCGAATTCAGCCATCTCCGTCCCCGGAAAAACCGGGCGGGGAATCGCGCTTATACCGATCGCGACATTAAAATGGTGCAGATCATCAAGTATCTGTTATATGTGGAGAAATATACCATTGAAGGCGCCAAAACGCGCCTTAAGAACGATCCCGGCTTCCTTGATTCACAGCTTTCCCTGCCGCTGGATTTGGGGGAGAAAAAATCGGATATCAGCGAGATTCGCAGCGAACTGCTCAAACTGATTGAAATGGTGGATTCTCTTTAGTGTTAAGTCAATGTAATAAAGTTGGATTCATATTCCCCCCTTAACAAGGGGGGATGCCAAAGGCAGGGGGATTTCTTCTTCCCAGCGGATAAAGATCCCCCCGCCGCTTGAGCGGCGACCCCCTTTTTAAGGGGGTAAAAAGAAAAAGAAACTCCAGCACCAGACATTATCTGAACAAGGAGTAGTGAATGAAACTATCGAAGTATTTCGCCCCGACCAGGAAAGAAGTTCCAAAGGAAGCTGAAATTCCCAGCCATCAGATGATGCTGCGCGCCGGACTGATCCGTCAGCATGCCGCCGGGGTGTATTCGATTCTGCCGATGGGATGGAGAGTCCTTAAGAACATCATACAGATAATCCGCGAGGAGATGGACCGTATCGGCTGCCAGGAATTTCTCCTTCCTGCGCTCTCTCCCGGTGAGATATGGATGAAAAGCGGGAGGTGGAATACGTTCGGAGACGATATGTTCCGTCTGAAAGACCGGAAAAACCGCATGCTCTGCCTTGCGCCCACCCACGAGGAGATTTTTGCGGAAATCGCCGCCAACGATCTGCATTCATACCGTGATTTGCCCCAGATGTGGTACCAGATTCAAACCAAGTTCCGCGATGAGGTGAGGCCGCGCTCCGGCCTCTTGAGGGTCAGGCAGTTCATCATGAAGGATGCATATTCATTTGATTCAAGCCCGGAGGGTCTGGATGAAAGTTACCTCCTGCAGCGTGAAGCGTACCTGAAAATATTCAGGCGAACGGGGCTGGATGTCCGTGTGGTGAAAGCCTCTTCCGGGGCAATGGGGGGAAGAGACTGCGAGGAGTTCATGGTTCTTTCCGATTCCGGGGATGACGAGATCGTGAACTGCGCGGCCTGCGGATACTCAGCAAACCAGGAAGTGGCCGAGTCGAAGCTTGAGAAAATCCACGGCGACCGTGAAGACCTCCGCAAAGTGTCTACGCCGGGGAAACGCACCATCGAAGATGTATCGGAGTTTCTTGATGTTTTACCTTCGAAACTGGTAAAATCCCTCCTGTATGCAGCCGGCAAGGGGTTTGCCTTCGTTCTTGTACGCGGAGACCACCAGGTGGATGAGGTCAAGCTCGCAGCGGTTCTCGGAGAATACAGGCCGGCGGAAGCCGAAGAAGTAAAAAGAATTACCGGCGCCGATATCGGATTTGTGAGTCCCATCGGCATCGGCGGCGCGGTTACCGTCCTGGCTGACATTGCGCTCGAGGGGACTACCGGATATGCCGCCGGAGCGAACGAAAACGATTTCCATTACCTTGGGGTTGATATAAAACGTGATATCAAGGTGGACCGATATCTTTCTTTAAGAGCTGTTCAGGCAGGGGATCCCTGCTCCCGGTGCGGTATGCCGCTTCAGGTATCGCGGGTAATCGAGGTCGGTCATATATTCAAGCTGGGGACGAGGTACTCAGAGGCGCTGGGGTCTTATTTTCTTGATGAAAACGGTACAGAACATCCGGTTATCATGGGATCTTACGGCATCGGAGTGGAACGGATCATGGCTTGCGCCATCGAGATGTTTTATAACGGAAGTTCCATGCTCTGGCCTCGTGAGATTACCCCGTTTCTGGTGGAGATAGTGCCGCTCAATGTGACCCATGAACAAACCCGAACAACGGCAGAGGATTTGTATGCAGCTTTGATGGAAAAAAACATTTCGGTTCTTTACGATGACCGTGATGAGCGGGCGGGGGTGAAATTCAAGGATGCCGATCTTTACGGTGCGCCGGTGGAAGTAGTGATAGGCGAGAAGAACCTGAAAGAGGGCCTTGTGGAGGTTCGGGTGAGAGATAAAGGAATGGTAGAAAAGGTTCCGGTAGAGAATTTGAAAGTGTACGTTTTCGATGCATGTGAAAAATGACTGAACCTTGATTTGCATGACTACATGTACCAAATCACTATCAATATTAAAGAATGCCTTTGTTAAGGCAGCCCCCTATCCCTCTATCCCTTTCCCCCGAAGGGGGCAAGGGAAGTAGTTGCTCCGCAGCAGTTGCTGCTTCGCAGGCACGGTAAATCCGTGTCCTGCCCCCTTCGGGGGAAGGATGTCCGAAGGATAGGAAGGGGGCTGCTTCCAACAATCTCGACTTATGCAATTGGCTTCCATGTATCGGATTTCAGATTGTATTTCCAGTTGTAAAGAAGTATATTATAAAGATGTATTGTGAATTATGTAATCTTCCTCTGGTATAGGGCAGGGTCCCCGATTTATGCCTTCAAGAGCTGGGGCGCCCTGATGAAGGCGGCTTGTGAGATGCAAAAGAATAAACCAGGATTACTGAAGCGGACTCACGCCTTTTTTGCTCGGAAAGATGCGAAATTCGAATTTCTGAAATATTTCCTTTACGGCTTCTTTTCCCTGGCAGTAATTTGTGTGGTGATGGTATTTATACTTTCACCCGGACTTCCCGGTTTTGACCGTCTGGAGCGTATTTATGACGATCAGACCCTGAGTACTATCATTTATTCCGATGATGGCGAAGTGATTAAGACCTTGTCCGAGCAGAAGCGTATCTGGAAATCTTACGACCAGATTTCCAAAACCATGATCGATGCTGTAATTGCCGCTGAAGATACCCGCTTTTACAGTCATTGGGGAATATCTCTTCCTGACATCGTTCGTGCGATAACCAAAAACATTCTCCATTTTAATCCCACCCGTGAAGGCGGCTCCACCTTAACACAGCAGTTGGCCCGCGACCAGTTCCTGACCAGAAAAAAATCGCTGTTTCGCAAGATGCAGGAAGCTTTCCTGGCGGTGAAGATCGAACACACCTATTCCAAGCCGGAGATCATGGAGCTGTTTTTAAACCGGATGTCGTTCAGCAACAATCTGAAAGGCATTGAAGCGGCTGCACAGGGATATTTCGGCAAGCCGGCCTCCGAGTTGAACGTTGCCGAATCGGCCCTCCTTACCGGGATGCTCCAGGCGCCGACCCGCTATAATCCGCGCAACCATCCCGGCGCCGCGGAAGAGCGCCGCAATACCGTTCTTGTGATGATGGCCAACGCCGGGGTGATTACCGATTCTCTGGCTCATAGAGAGATGGAGAAACCGATCGAGCTTTCCTCGCTGGCGGGACTTGAGTACGGCAAAGCGCCTTACTTTTCCGATTATGTAAAAGAGCAGCTCCTGAACCGCTACGGTGATGCAGGGATGGACAGCCTGGGATTGAAAGTGTACACCACTCTCGATTACCGGCTGCAGAAAATTGCCGAGGAAGTGTTGAAAAAACAGTTGGATTTCATCCAGAAAAACTATGCGGATAAATATATCAAATACCATCGGCCGCATGGACTTACCAATACTGAAGCGCTCAAGGATTCCATCGATAAGACTGTGGTGCAGGGCGCACTGGTGGCGATCGATGTGAAATCGGGAGCGGTCCTCGCCATGATCGGCGGGCGTAATTACGACTATTTTAACCGTGCGGTAAACGCCACCCGTCAGGCCGGTTCGGCATTCAAGCCCTTTGTGTTTGCCGCTGCGCTCGATAACGGCTGGACGTGCTCGGACACCATCCTCGATACCTATTATTCACTTAAGAACAGCGATGGCACCATCTGGGCGCCTCAGAACTTCGAGGGCGAGTTTACAGGAACGGCGCTGACGCTTCGGGACGGTTTCAAGAAAAGCATCAATATCATCTCGGCAAAATTGGTAAATGAAACATCTCACCATGGAATCGGCGCAGACACGGTAGTAAAGTACGCCAAGGCCATGGGAATCACTACCGATGTGAAACCCTGGCCGAGCATCGCTATCGGAACAGCCCCTGTAAAACTCATCGATATCACCGCCGCCTATACTGTGTTCCCCAATCTGGGGATACGAACGGAGCCTTTTGCCATCAAAACCATCAAAGATAAAAATGACAACCAGAAATTTCACACCATCAGGGGCCGTAAAACCGAAGCTCTGCGGCCGGAAATCGCCTCGCTCATGATCACCATGATGGAAAGCGTCACCCGCGAAGGTACCGCTTCGAACAAGGTTTTAGCCAGCCCCATGAAAGACCGTCCCTGCGCCGGGAAAACAGGCACCGGTAATGAATTCAAAGATACCTGGTTTGTCGGGTATACTCCGTATATCTCCTGCGGGGTGTGGATCGGATTCAACTCGGAGGAAACCACGCTCAACAAAACCTACGGAACCGGCAATGCCGCACCTCTGCCTGTATGGGTAGATTTCATGTCCAAAGCCTCCGACCTTCTCAAACTGCCGAAAAGTCATTTTGTGTATTCCAACCGCATAAATGCCATTCAACTTTGCCGGGATTCACATCTTCGCGCCACTTCCAGTTGTCCGCGGGTATACATGGAGTATTACGAGAGGGGGACCGAAATCTCACGGTTCTGTAACATTCATGGTTCTGGATGGAGCGGATCTTCTTCGGGCGCAAGATCGTTCAGCCTGCCCGAAACTGAAAAGAAAAAAGCACGTGGATTCTGAAAACCTGAGACAAAACGACACGAGCATGAAGCGTTTTATTAGTTATGCATGCAAATCAAAAAATAGATCCTGAAACGAGTTCAGGATGACACATGTCATGCCGAACTTGTTGCCGTTTCGCGGGAACGATGAAACCGTTGCCGTTTCGCGGGAACGATGAAACCGTTGCCGTTTCGCGGGAACGATGAAACCGTTTCGGCATCTAATTTGAAAATAGACGCAGTAAAATATGTCGTCACTTCTCAAATACCCGGAGCAAGGATTGAAAAATAAACACTATTTGATGGCAGTATCCAAAATTGTGAATGTTTTATTGCTCTTCATTATAGGTATCTATGCCGGTTGTTCACGGACCCCGGAAAACTATGATGATATAGAGAAAGCCGGCAGAGTGGAAAACCTGGTGCGGAAGCAGTACTCAGGCTTCTTCCGTACCATGAAAATGCTCGGAGAGTATAAGCCGGTTCCTGCGGTTCAATCGGACAGCCTGCTGTTAAAAAAGGCGGCTTCAGTAACCGATGATGTCATCCGCGATGTCCGCGCATTCCCGGCAACTATCGAATCGCGGCTCGCTATCGATGCGCTTTCCTATGCCGCCCGCGACCTGACTGTTTCTCCGGGCTTTTCTCAGACCCTGGTATCCGGTTTCTGGGAGATGGCGCTCCTCAATCCCATTTTCACCAAGGGCCGGGAATATATGAAAACCGGGGTGACCAATGCCTCGACTCAAATCCAGCTTGTCAAATCCCTCCAGCGCGGCATGGGAACGAAAGCCACCAGTTCCATGCTGGAGGAAGCCATACCGATTGTCGGCCCCGTACCCGTATCTGAAGTGATGAATATCGCCGCCAAGGATTCCCTGGTATTCCGGAAAATCCATGACCTGATCCTCTACTCTCAAAGCCTTCAGAAAATCGGTCCGCCTCTCTGGATGGTCATCGGCCCCTGGTTCATGGCAGTCACCGTGGAGGGATTCCTGCCGTGCTTCTATTCCTTTGTGCCCATTCTCATTGACCGCGATCTTTACCTCTCCTTCAAGTCCTTCAAACCGGCGGAAGTGTACGAGACCCTCTACCATGATCCTGCGCCTTCCGACGGTTCCGAGCTCTTGACCTGGCTGACAAAGGTAAGAGCCGCTTTGGATTCAATGAAATTCGATGATTCCTTCGCTGACAGGGTGAAGGATTGCAGGCTGCCAATATATGATACGCACTATCTCTTCGATGACTATATGGTTCAAACCGCAGGAGATTCGCTGAAAAAAGAGTACTATGTAACTTTCAAACGTGAAAAAATGATCCAGAATAAATTCCAGTACAGCGGGATAGACAGCATCGCGGTAACGTTTACCCAGTCTCAGATCAGCAAGCCGGAAGGAAAAATCATCACCCTTGACTCGTATCGGTATCAGGGGTCTTCGATGAACAACGGCCGGTACCTGCCTGAGCTTTCAGGAGTGGGGAAAGCTTACCTTATGGCGCTCGGTAAACATGATCTGGCCCTTTTAGACAATCTGAGGCGCGCCTGGATGCCGAAGTTCACGGTGAACACGAAGTGATGTGATAAATCTGAGAGTTACTGATGAAGTATATCTTATTCCCGCTCTGCTTGCTATTTGTTGTCCTTTTTCCCGGCGTACCCTGTGGTCACGCTGATACCCTGATGTCACTCTACCAGGCAGCGCTCCATCATTTCCCTTCCATCGAATCGTTCAAAAACAAAGAACAATCGCTTCAATATGAGAATAAAGCCCTGGGATGGCAGAGGTTACTGAATGTGGATATGACGATGAACTACTTTCGCCTCTCCACCACAGAACTGGGGAAATATTCCAATGGGGATCTGACCATTTTCAACACCTTTGATATTTTTAACAAAAGGGGATTGGACAGGTCAATCAACCGTTTCGAGATCCAAAAAAATAAATCTCTGACCGATGCGGAAAAGAAAAATCTTTTTACCGACATCACAGAGGCGTATTTTAACCTTCTGAAAAACAATCAACTTTTACAAATGCACCAGGAAAGCCTGGATTGGATTGAAAAGAATATCCTGCTGGTGAATACGGGTGTTGAAAAAGGTTTATTTCCCGCCACTGAAATCAACCGCTGGACCATCGAGAAATTAAACCGTCAGAATTCCATACAGGCCGATAAACTGGAGATTGCCCGGTCGGTGGAAACCATAAAGATTCTGACCGGTCTCGCTTCCATTTCACAGGAGGATGCTGCACCGGCCGAGTATGCGGAGGTGACGGAGGATGATCTTCTCAAACATTCCCCCGAGTTGACTGTTTTTGACCTGGAAAAGAAACAGGTGGAGATAGAAATCCGCAAGGAGCATCGCGATAAATACCCTGACCTGCAGGTGGGAAACTCCCTGGTGATGAACAACGAGCCTGCGAGCACCGGCGATCAGTATGTGGTTTCGGCAAACCTGAATTTCAAACTCTTTGACGGCGGCAGGAGATTCCGGATTTTATCCGATCAGGCGAGGATAAAGAGCATTGAAAACGAACAAAAAGCCGCTCTCTTTTTACTGACCGAATTTTACCGGAACAGGCTCCGTGAAATGAATACCCAGAAAGAAATGCTAAAAAACCTTCAGGCCGCCCGTGAACTTTCCATCGATAACCTGAACAAGCTTCTTATTGGCTATCAGAAGCGGTTTGTTGACTTTACCACTCTTTTCACCGCCTTCCGTGATGATATTTCACTCCGGGAAAACCATGTGAACATCTCCACCGGGTTCAACAAGAGCTACCAGTATCTGTATCATCTTTCGCGCGGAGACATCTACCTTTGAAAAAAACCAAGATCGGAATCGGAGCGGCTTTGATCATTGCCCTCGTTTTTATTCTAACCAGGCTGACGATCCATAATTCGGTTCCCGCACCCGAATCCTCCAGTCCGGAAACCAGAGTGGAGGTAAAGGTTGTTAAAGCTGACGCGGTCGCCGACACCCTGGTATTCGATGCCCGGGGAAAGGTTACGGCAAAAAAGAGTTTTTCCGTAACCTCGCTTTCGGAGGGTAAAATAAAAAAGGTATCCGTTTCTGTGGGAGAGCAGGTAAAAAGCGGGCAGGTGATCGCGCTCCTGGAAAACAGCGAGCTCGACCGTGAGCTTTCCGTTCAGAATGACAAACTCCAGCTAAGCCGTAAAACAGTTGAAGACCTTGAGAAAAAAGTCAAAGCCTTCGAGGAAATGCTCTCCCTGGGAATTATATCTGAAAATGATTTCATTTCCCTCAAACAGGAACTGAACGCCCGGAAAACGGAAGAACACGACCTGGAAATAACCAATGGCCGGCTGAAGAGCAGGGAGAAAAATTATCGCATTGTGACCGACACGGAGGGATACATATCCTATATTCTCCCCCAGGAAAGCTTTGTCACCTATGGGCAGACTGTGGCTGGAATCGTATCGCTTCAGGACGAACAAATCGAGGCATTCATACCTTTCGATCAGGTGAACCGGCCGGCGCCGGGGGATGAAGCTCTCATAACCTGCAACAGCATTACTATCCCCGGGAAGGTTTCGAACAGTTTTCCCTCCGCAAATTCCAATCTCATCACCGTGATCGTCATTCCCGAAAAGCCCATCCCGATGAATCTGGAGGTAAAGGTCACGTTCAAAGTGCGCGCGGTGAACGGTCTTTTGATTCCAAAATCCGCCGTGGTGATGGTTGAAGGCAAACCGGTAATTTTCCTGGTGAAGAACAACAAGGCATATAAGAAAGACATTACTGTGGTGAAAGATTATCTCGACCGGGCATTAATCGTCGATGATCTCGGTCCGGATAATGTCATTGTGACTGAAAACGCTTACCTGCTGGCAGACAGCGTGAGTGTTGTAGTGAAATGATAAATAAATACAGTGACTGAGTAATTGAGTTTTTCGTCTGAACAATATCTGACGATATATTACTTTCGTTTCTTTTTCAAAATAGATGCCGAAACAAGTTCGGCATGACACGTGTCATCCTGAACTCGTTTCAGGATCTAAACATACAAGGCCCCCCATGCGCGATACCTTTTTCCTCTATCTCCTG
>JAUYCD010000232.1 GCA_030692375.1 Candidatus Latescibacter sp.
ATTGCAACAGCGGACGATGCCAATGATGCCAGCGCGTTTGTCTGGAAAGAGGTTCCCAACGGCGTCGTGTATGAACAAATCCCGTACCTGTGGCCGTTCAATGCACCGGATGCATGGAACCTGAATCTGGCGAAATTCAAAGCGCACGAGATGGGCCTGACCCTTACCGGCAAAAACCTGCAGGGTACGAATGCATCCCCCTTCCAGGGATACTGCCAGAAATGGGAGGCGATCGATTCGATGCAAAGGCTTGAAAAGGTTATCAATAAACCGGTTATCAATCCCAAGGTTCATGACATCGTCGACGTGAGCTTCAAACGGCATCAACGAACTATTCCCCGCTGGGACATTCCGGATTACCCGCAAAACGCTCCCGGATACATCAGTCTTTTGGGCGAGTACAATGTCCTCTGCATGGAATTGTGGGCGCACAGGACCATCGACAACCATGCGGCGTCCAACTTCGGGCTTCATGTCATCGAGGGCATTTACGGCCGTGACGGCGACTTCAACTGGGGTCCGAATCCCTTTGGCAACGAAAACATCAAACAACCCCTGGGCAGAGCCTGGGACTACATGACGAACATCGTCATATTCGGCAAAAACCCGTGGCTCGTCGATAGTATCGGCCATTGGCTCGGCGGTCATGAGCCGGGGAATTTCGGGTTGTTCCACATCGCGATGGAGCGCGGCAAGCTCACTATAATGAACCCGAGGAATATTCCGGTGTATGAATGGCAGGACGGTGGCGCGGTCCGCCGCCCGCTGACGAGCTTCACCCGTACGCCCCTGAAGACCTTTCACCTCCAGCGGTACCAACAGAATGAGCCGTTCTGGCATCTCTGCGACGAGCCGTTCGACTATAACAAGGTGAGCGAGAAGAAGCCCACCATTCCCGCCATGCCGACATCGCGAATACTCAACCAGCACTGTCCCGGCGCGAACAATCCGCAACTGGCCATCGAGTTTAGCGTTCCCGAAAGGGGAGGGGTGCTCGTGGAGATTCTCGACCAGAACGGCGGCAATATTGAAGTGATCTCGAACGCCATCTGTGAGCCAGGGTACCACATGGCGGCATGGAATACCGGCAAGTACGCATCAGGCAGTTATAAGTACCGCCTGCGGTTTAACGATTTCAACGAGGTAAGGGACCTCGTTCTGAAAAAAGGGTAAAGGGACAACGATTATTCCGAGTATTCTATTTGATAAGGTTAGTGATCGGATATAGATGCCGAAACGGTTTCATCGTTCCCGCGTAGCGGCAACAAGTTCGGCATGACACGTGTCATCCTGAACTCGTTTCAGGATCTAATTACGCAATCACACATGACCGGCGACTTCGAACGGGGACGCCGGTCATTTTTTTTCACTCAATGCCATCCCGCGCGTATTCGAGCAGATTCAGGAACAGTTTTTTTGTCACTGCTGCCTGCGGGATAGTCAGGGAGAGCTTCCCCATGAAATCCAGAGTGCTCAAGAAAATCTGCCCGTTCGCGTAAGGAATCCTCGTCAGTGCCGCAGTAATATTTTTGCTGCTCGGTGACGCACACCCGACAATAAGCTCTGCGCCAAGGTGATCCATGAAGATGCCGGTCATCGAGCGGGTGTGATAGAATTCCTGGTATTCCCAGTTCATCGCCTGGGATTTTGGCAGGCCCTGCATGAACCTGTTTTCGCCTACGAAGAACCGGCTGCCGCGCTGTGTGGAGATTCCGGAGAAGTTTATCGCGTTTCGTCCCAGAGTTTGCGCCCATGCTTCCGCCCCGCTGAACACGAATAAAGTGGCGCCATTCGTAACCATATTCATGATCTGGGTGTTCAGATTACGTCCTTCCGCATGGGGACCGAGGACGATATAGTCGTAATAATCCCCCGGCCCGGTCGCCTTGAACTCAGGCAGGGCGATGCCGCGTGTCTTTTTAAGGAAGGTATTTATGGCGCCCGATGAATCGATCACCGCCCACCGTCCATGCAGCCCCGGGCCGTTCATGTAATCGACGACGAAGATGTCGTCAAAGCCATCCGCCTTGACCTCGTCCCCCTTCAGTATACGAGCCTTGAGGTTGTAGTACCCGGGTTTAGAAAACACGGGCAGCTGGACGCCTTCGACGAGCAGTTGACCGAACCGGGCGCCGCCGATGATGTTCACCTCGTAATTCTTCGCGAAAATGACCACGCCTTCAGGGTCGTACAGTTTGGCTTCGAGTGTGTGCTTGCCTTTGAGGTCCTTCTCGTTCACAATAAACAGGTCGGCGATTGCCGTATCGCCGAGAGGATGAACCTTGCTGCGGATTTTCACCGCCACATAGAGAGGCTGGGTGTAGTGGGCGAAAATGGCCGGGTCCGCCACCGGGTTGCGGTACATATCGACCATATCGGTTCGGTCTGAGCCGGCAGCCCACGAGTTGATATTTATCCCGTCGATTTTATTCCCGGTACGGCAGTTTTCGATAAGGCGGCCGTGGTAGTAAAACACGTTTACACCCAGGGCCAGGGTCAGATCGTCGACGGTGGGGAAGAACTTCCTGAACCCGCTCCGGTCGAGGAAACGGTCATATTCGTTGTACCAGTCGATGTGCTCCTGCTCTCGCCAGCCGGTTGCGCCCGTTTTATCGAGCTCTTCCCTGATCTTCTGGAGGCGCGCCATGCTCGAGAAATCCCCTTCTTCCCCCAGATAAAGAATCTCATCCTTGTTCAACTGCGGAAGTGAGTCCGTGTTTGTCTCAACGAGCGTGCCGCGAAGATAGAACTGCGGATTTTTATAATACTGATCGAGGTATCCTGCAAAAGGCACCCAATGGTGCTGATTCCACCAGCCATAATATTTGAGCTCGGTTTCGCCAGGCCGCATATGCATTTTGAACGGGTCGGACGCATCGTTGAGAACGCTACGCTTCCTGGGATCGCAGTCGCTGTTGTAGGTGATGAGACGGACAGGATCGATTTCATGGATCATTTTCATGTTGTTTTTGTCATCGTCGCTTGGAGGAACCCTTGTCTCGCATTTCATCACATAGATGATGAGCGACGGCTGGGAACGGTCCCGCATGGCCATACGGCGTGCTTTCTCGCGGCGCCAGACCATGGCCTGTTCGTCGGGATCATCGTTGCACCGGTATCCGCCTATTTCCTCGTACGAGACCATGCCTATCTCGTCACATGCCTCGATAAGCTCCGGCCGGCCTATCGCCTGGTTCATCAGGCACATGTTAAAACCCATCTCCCGGAGGAGATTCATGTTCTTTTTAAGCATATCAGGTGTGGGAAACATGCCATTCTTCGGCCAGAAACCGCGGTTCATCGGAGACAGAATGAAGATTCGCCTGTCATTCATGAAAAACATCTCGTCCCCGTCGACCTTATTTATTGAAAACCAGCGGAACCCGAATCGCTGTTCTTCCGAATCGGCAATCTGTTTGTCAGCGCTGGTGAAAGTCGCTTTCGCCACATAAAGATGGGGGTCGCGATGATACCAGAGCTTCGCATTCGGAACACTTGCGGGCAAGGATACTACTGCGCCGCCTGCCGGAACGGTTGCCGGTACGGTTTTCTGCCATACCACAGAATACGGGTCCTGCCATTCGCGGATCTCTAAGTTTATCTGGCCGATTTGTTCACGGCCGGTTGAGTTGTTCAGCGTCACAAACGCTTCAACATCCGTAAATTTCGGTTTGTTTTGCATGTACAGATCATCGATGCTCACTGCATCGGCGGCTCTGAGGGTCACCTTGCCGGTGATGCCGCCGAATCCGTGGGTGGCGGGCACCCTGTTTTTCCCCCAGGGATACCAGTCATTATTGCTCCAGTCGAAATTTCCCACAGGATCGGTGATTCGGACATCGAGCCTGTTTTGACCACCGAAGTTCACTGCCCCGGTGATGTCGAGCGCAAAGGGGGAATTGCCGATCACATCATATCCCATCAGCTTCCGGTTCACGAAAACCTCGGCTCGGAGGACTACACTGTCAAATTTGAGTGTGATGATCTTGCCCGAGAGCGTCGGATCGAGGGTAAAGGTGGTGCTCCACCACGAGACCCCGCGGTAATCGCCTGCATTTCCGACAGGATTACCATTGTCTGCCCAGCGATACTCCTCGACAGTCCCGGGGACAGATGCTTTATCGCCTTTTAAAGAGAGTAAATCCCAGCCGCAGGTAGGCGGATTGACCGGAACTTTGCTCATGTCCACAGGGGGCATGAAAAGGCTGTCGTTCATCCAATCGGCCTTCTTGTCAAGCCAAAGCCGCCACTTGTCTCCGGAGAGATCCATGACCACACTTCCGGGAGTTCCGCTAGCCGCGCCGGTAAACAGCGTAAAGACGAGCAGGGAGAAAAGAACACTGCGATTCAGGTACGTACGAGCCATATACAATCCTTTCCTGTCTTATTCCACGGCAGAGGCGTGACGGCCCGCTCTGGGGTCGCCTGCGGCGTACATCATCCCGGTTTTAAGATCCAGGTAAATCATGACCGGGTTGGCGATAGACCCCTTATTGATATCGATAACATGTCCCCGGGCGGCCAGCTCTGTCCGCACCGATTCACCGATGCCCTCGTTCAGCGTAAGTCCCAATTTCATCGATGAGTGATACCCAAAGGTTTTTGTACGGTCGGGGTCCGGGTTGAACGAATCTTCATAAAGCCCCGTGTAGAACCGGGGAGTAGTGACCGCATCCTTTGGCATCATACCGAACTCGACGAAGTTGAGGAAGCAGTTGAGCGTTGTCTGTTCCTGAAAATCGCCGCCTGCGACACTTATGGCCAGGTACCCCCTGCCGTCCTTGAGCACTATCGTGGGCGTCAGGGTGATCCGGGGCCGTTTTCCGGGTTCGATACGGTTCGGGTGGCCGGGTGAGGTATTCAGGCTGCTCAGCCTGGTGCTGAACGAGAGACCCAATGAGTCAAAGAGAGTGTAGGGACCATTGGCGCTTGGGGTGGCGGCCACCATGTTGCCCCAGCGGTCGACTACAGTGCAGGTCGTTGTACCGCCTTTCCATGGGGTATAAACGCCGCCTTCCTTAAGGGATTTCATGTTGACAGGATCGCCCGGACGAACCACCTGGGAGGCTTTGGTCATATCGATCAGGGGGCGCCGGAGCGCGGTGTACCGATCGGAAAGCAGCGCCTTTAAGGGAACTTTCACAAAGCGCGGGTCGCCGTAGTACATGTCACGGTCGGCGAATCCCAGTTTCATAGCCTCGGTCAGCACATGGATGTAATCTGCGGACAGGCGCCCCATCTTTTGAAGATCAAAGCCCTCCAAAAGGCGAAGCGTCTGGCAGAGGGACGGTCCCTGAGTCCATGTATCACACTTGCAAACCGTATATCCACGGTATTTCACTGTGACCGGATCCTCTATACGGGTCTCGAAGGCGGCGAGATCCGCTTTACGAAGAAATCCTCCGCTTTCTATGAAAAAGGCCTCCATTTCATCGGCAATATCCCCTTTATAAAAACGATCCCTGGCGGCCTGCAATTTCTCGATCCGGGTGCCTGATTTGGATCGTTCTGTTTCAATGAGTTTTCTGATCGTCACCGCCAGCTTCGGATACCATTCTTTACCACCCCCGGCATCGAGTATCGCCAGGGCCGGTCTCGCTGCCTGTTCAAAGCTTATTGTTCCGTAAAGCTGCAATGCTTTAAAGAACAGGCTCACCGCCCCGGGAACGGGCGCCTGCTTAATGCCCCCCTTGCTGGGGATGCCATTCTGGTAATACCAGTCAATGGCTTTAGGGTCAAGCGGTGCGCACCCCTGTCCGCACAACACCTTCACTTCGCCTTTCCTGGCGTTATAGATTATAAACGGGACTTCACCGCCGATACAGAACGAGCCGTAATCCGTGATACTCAGGGCCAGAAGCGTAGCGACCGCGGCGTCCGCGGCATTGCCGCCCTGATTGAGTATTGATATACCCGCCGCCACCGCTTCGCCCCTTCCGGCTGCAACTGCGCCGCCCTTGCCGGATGAATTCCAGCCGATTTCCTGCGCTCCCGCCCAGTGAAATACTAACAATGTCAAAACAAACATGATAAAAAATTGCATTGAGCGCATAAAATACCTCTACTTGAGAAGAATCATTTTCATGGTTTTGGAGAAGCCTCCGCACTTGACTGTGTAGAAATACGCTCCGGCTGAGAACCGGGAGGCATTCCATGTCACGGAATGAGATCCTGCGCTCAGAACGGTATTAACCACATTGTCGACCTTCTGTCCTGCCGCATTATAGATATCGACAGTCACTTTTCCGGCGTTGACCAGAGTGAAGCTGATTGATGTGAAGGGATTAAACGGATTCGGAGTGTTCTGCTCCACTGCGAAGGCAGGGGGAAAAGCTACCTTCACTGCGGTTCTGGAAGAGATCAAACCGCTGACTGAGTCTTGCGCAATAAACCAGAATCCGGTTGGGATAGCGGAAGCGGCGCCGGTCTGAGAAGTATATATCCCGTCATAGGGAGATCCATAATCGATAATATCGGTCCCATATTTCTGACTGGCGGTTTCAGCGGCGTAAGCTTTGTAGGCAACGCCGGTGCCGTCCGGTGCATACAAACCAAAGGATAGAGCGCCCATATCGTAACACGGGAAGATCACAAAACCCTGATCGTCCATGGAAGTGGTATACTTGTAGGGACCGACTTTTTCGTCGTTGCATACCCAGGGTTTCTTGGAGGTGGGTTCCCAGTTACGGTCTCCGATATAGTCGCCGTTACGGTTTATCCATAGCACAGCATCATCGGTGGTATCGGCGTACGGGTTCATCAGGGAGTTGATGCAGGTAGTATGGCAGCCCAGGGCAATGAGCCCATTTCGATAGGATATTTCGGTAGGTCCGCCGCTGTACTGGCCGCCAACATTCGGGTCGCCTTCAGTCGGATTGACCCACCATTTGGAGATGTCGAACTTTTTAACATCAGAACCATCCAAAGCTTCAATAACGATAAGCTGTGATCCCCTGCCGACGCCGGAAATATCGGCGTTCACCAGGAACAGATAGTCTTTCAGGTCGCTGACCACCCCGGGACCGAAATTCCAGCCGCTCGGCCATGCGCCGGAATAGGCGTATTCTCCGTTACTACCCCAATTGGCATCAAGAAATGCAGCGCCATTGGGAACCCAGGTGAATTTTCTGGTAATCTTAAGACCTGCCCATTTGAGAGTATCATGGAAGAATTTTGTCTGATCGTTCGGCAGGAACGCCAGGCCGCCTACATCACCATATCCCAGATCATTGCAGGTTTCCAGAAGAGTGGCGTCATCCGGATCGTTTCCGACAACCCACCTTTTAAGGGTATGGATAAAAGCCGTGGTAGAAGTCCCACGGTTACTGTCGCTCATATACAAAACCGGCCTGGTCTGCGCCTGCCCGCGGGAATCCTTTTCAAGAACGGTTCTATATCCCCATGGGTTGGGAGTTAAATACTGGGTCATTTTGATCTTGGGGCTTTTATAGTCATATCCGAACATGTAATAGGTATAATCTCCGGAAGGAACGAGGGCGCCGTCTTTGTCCCTGCCGTTCCAGGTAATGGTATTTGAACCTAAGCCCATGAAATTGGACGGAGTCATGAAAACGCAGGTATCGATTTTGTTTACATAGTGCCAGCCAAGATAACCGTTCATGACTTTGGAAATATTTGGTCCCTTATCCCTGGTTAGAATCAGGAAACTGACATCCGCCGGTGTTCCTGTAACCATCACCGGTATATTTAATGTTGAACCGTCAAATTCGTACTGAATGACGGGACTTACGGTCAGCTTCAAAACCGTCGGCTGGAAGGGCACTGGGAAAGCAGACGCTGCTGCAACAGAGAATAATACTACAGAAAAAACTATTTTCCTCATGAGATACTTTCGCAGACATATGCATTGACGGTAATAAAATCCTGCCGGTTGTCACTGCGCCGGTTCGTAGGCGGCTGAGACGTCCGAGATTAGCGTCTTACCCAGCTTGGCCGCTCCCTCGGGGTAGTAGCTGGCAGTGGTCTGGTGGGAAATTGCTCTGGCCCCGCCCACTTTAATCTTCCCGGTCCACAGCACGTTGTTCTCCCTGAGCAGGCAGCCCTCGACCCTGTAGACATAAACCCCTGCGGGTACCGGCTTGCCCGCCGCGTCCTTCAAATCCCACACCACGGACAGCTTTCCTGACTGGGGTGTGGCGCTGCTCATGGCGTCGACATCCTCTTTCGGGAGGTTCTTTACGTCCGCCGCCTTGACCCAGGTAACAAGGGACTGCTGCCGTGCCTTCCACCCCTGCCTGCGGGCCGTATAGTTTGTCACGAAGAGCGTCCTTATATACTTGCCGGCCTCGTCCTCTATCCATACTGCGAACTGGTTGCTTGCGCTTCCGCTGATCCGGGTCAGCGTGTAGTTGACAGTCACCTTGCCCGTGGCCGCCGCTTTGATTTTAACAGCCGCAGTACAACCAAGAACCAGGATAAGGCACAAGGCCGCGAAAGTCGCCTTTCGCAGCAACCGCACACCATTCCACAAATAATTAAACATTCGCCACCCTCGTTTTGTAAGGAGTACATTGGTATGAAAAAACACATCCCTCTATTCCAGTTGTCAAGATTATATTACTACTTCCTAATTCTTCAAGCAAGTATTTTTTACCCATAAAGAGATTTAACCTTGATCGGGTGTTTTTTTTCTACCATATTATCCTTTTTTATATGTATATTATACTATATTTATCAAGAACCGGGAACTAAATCAATAATAGTTATGTGAGAAGCAAATGACTATCAGAGCCTATGCAGAGGCAGATCATGGGATACTGAACGAGATCACCGCGGTGTGCTATAACGGTGTCTCGATAGATCAGAATATCGAGAAGCTCTTCGGCCGCATTGCAGGAAAAGACTGGACTTGCCGCAAGCAACGGCAGTTAGACGAGGACATCAGCGCTCATCCCGACGGCATCTTCGTTGCGGAGATTGACCACAGAGTCGTCGGATATATCAGCACACGCATCGACCACGCGACAAAGATAGGCCGTATTCTGAACTTTGCGGTTCTGCCTGCCCAACAGAAAAGGGGGATCGGCAAGGCATTGATGGATCGTGCCATTGCGCATCTCAAGAGCGAAGGCATGGAATATGTCCGAATCGAAACACTTGATCAGAACGCGGCGGGCAAACATTTCTATCCCAAGCTTGGCTTCAGTGAAGTGGCAAGACAGATACATTATATTAGAAGAACAGATAGCACATAACCAGAGACGGACGGCGGCAAATCCGTTCTTGCCGCGGAGTTGAAATTGCGGCCTGACCAGCGTGTGCTCTTCGACCAGACAATAGGGTATCCGATGAACGGTTAGACGAAAGCTGATAATGCCGATGCTCTACTCTCAGGCAATAGGAGGGAATCCATTCCGCTGACACGGAATATATAGATGCCGAAACAAGTTCGGCATGACACGTGTCATCCTGAACTCGTTGCCGCTTCGCGGGAACGATAAAACCGTTTCAGGATCTAAGCAACATGCGCCCTCTCCTTCACGCTCTTTTCAACGATCGAGCGGAGTTCCTTACGGATGTGATCGGACAGCGGTTCAGGAGTATGATTTTTGAGGATGGAAAGGGTCTTCTCCCGTATTCGATCCCCCATGCTCTTTTTCCCTTCATGCACCCACTGGGCGTAAGCGCCCCGGTGCATGAGCGTGGGGTGCCAGTGCTCGCTTTTGAAGTATTTCAGGGTATGATCCTCGGTAAGGAAATGTCCCGCCGGGCCGACCCTGCCGATAACCTCCCTTGCAACTGTATCATCATCCACACGGATTCCCCGGAGCACCCTCTTCACCATGCCGATGATTTCATCGGTCATCACCAGCATTTCGAGAGACCCCATCATTGCGCTGTCGAGGAATCCGGGGTCATGAACGAGGTTGAGACCGGAAAGGCCGTTCATGAGGCAGGAAAACGTTGATTCGATGGCGGCCTGTTCGTCCGGAACCTTCGCATCGCTGCACCCTGCTGTACCCCAGGTAGGAAGACCGTAATAATGCGCCATATCGGCATACCCCGCCAGAAGCAGGCTCATTTCCGGGGCGCCGTACGAAATGTTCCCTGTGGCCATGTCCATGATGGTGAGCACGCCGCCGATGACAAAAGGCACGCCTCTCCGGGTGAGCTGCGCCATCACAAGGCCGCTCAGGCACTCGGCGTTCGCCTGGGTAAGAAGCCCCGCCATGGTCGCAGGAGCAGTGGCTCCCGACAGCGGGCACGGGGTGTAGACGATGGGCAGACCAACTTCGGCGGACCAGAGCAGCTTTTCCACCGCTTCCCTGACATGGAACAGCGGGGAAGCCGGCTCCGGGTAGGAGATAATGAACGGTTTTTCGATGAGGGCTTCACGGCTTCCTGCAATTACAGAGGCCATCTCGATGACATCTTTAAGCCCGCGCAGATCGCTCGTGATGAACACAACCGGCTTCACCGTATTGTTCACCGCCGCCTCGAATTCGTGGACATCCGCCGCCTGTGCGGGTACATCCTGCACCGAGCCGAGGGGCATGATCCAGTCGTATCCGGTAAGGCAGTCGCAGACCTTCGCCGCGTCGCGAATATCCTGAACACGGGTGGGCCGCCGCTCGCCGGTAAGAATGTCGCGGAAATTCGGGTTCGTGACCCCTGTGCCGTAATACACTCTCCTGTGTCCCACACGGAGCGGATTCTCGCCTTTCCGGTTATAAAAAAGAAAGCTTTCCGGCGCGGATCGTATAGCTTCCCCGACGATATGCGGAGGTATGCGGACGGTATCCCCCGATACCTTGCACCCGGCGTCGGCAAGCAGGCGCAGACCCTTGTCGCTTGATACCCTGACCCCCGTTTTTTCCAGAACCTCAAGGGTCCCGGCGTGAATCTCTTTTATTTCATCTTCAGTGAGGATGTTGAAACGAACCGACTCGCTCATGGGTGTGTCCCCCGGTTTTCAAATTCATAGCGGTTCGATTGATGGTAAGTTTTCATATTGCATTCATATAAAAGTTATCGCTGAAAAGCGAGAATTTTTCTCAGGTTCGGCTATTACTTGTATTTATCTACAATAGTAACAATCTGATCAAGGGTATTTTTTATCCTCCCAGTAAGTTTGTCCCGTTCTTTTTTCTTTAGCCACCGATTCCTTGCTCCTCCTCTCTCATCATATGGATGGGAACCAGGAAGTTGGTTCCGGCGATTATGGAATTCGCGAAGCTGATCTGCTTCAGCGGGGTATTGTTTGTCGAATGGTGTGCCAATCGCAATCAGGCAACCATATTTAACCATTTTTTTCCCATTGACAAGTTTCGAATGCCCTGGCAGACCTTTTGCTCTAAGGAATAAAAATAATTGACGTATAGTTATGTCATTGAAGCTGTCTTGTAAAGCCAGCCATTCCGAATATGACCCGGGATAACGTGCTTTCGCTTCGATAAGGATTTGCAGCGCATGTTCATACTCGGACCCTAAGAGTAGACGCCAGATCGGAACGTTTGCACATTCGTAAAGAGTGAAAAGGCTCTCTGCAATCCAGTCGGTTTGGATTCTGCGACGTCGACGAATCACTCCAAGGGCGTGGAGCGAGTTTCTACAAATCAAGGGAACATCTTGTTGACGAAGCCCCAGTGAACTAATTGAAATGTTACGCCTTTGTAATTCTCTCGCTCCTGCAAGTTGCTCTTCAATTGTTCCATTAAGCAAGTCTATCACTTGACCACCACAAATAAACTCATTGTCAAGAAAAATAGGAGCAAGCAATGCTCGACTCATAGCTAATTCCGCCGTCAGACGTCTTCCCAATTTTGAGAGTTTTTCTGCTTCGCATCGTATCAAAAAATGCATCACACCCCAGGAGAGAGCTAAACAGCACTTACGCTTCTTTGCGTCCTGACGCGCCAAAGGTAAAGCTTTCTGCAATTCATCCCGCTCCCCTATGCGAGTAATTACATGCCAAAGTTCGCCACGAACGTATGAGTAGGGCAACCCGCTTTCCAAATATTTTAAAATTGCATTGGTGATGCTGCGCCGTCGGTCAAAATTGGCGAAATAGGCGATAAAAGCGTCGATATGCTCCGGATGCCTAGGTAACAGCATCAGCACTGTTTTTAGAAACTTACTGTCAGCAGGTGCTCGGTACATGACATAACGAAACCGTGACTTATCTTTAACCTTTAACGGTTTACCTCCTATTGCAGACTTGAGAATCGTTTGAGCTTCTGATGCATACATTTCTACCTCAAAAGCATTCTTTCCGTCAGATGGTGCGATACTTGGCAAAGCTCCCATTGCGTCTTGAGGTGACTTAAGTTTTCTTAATTCAAATTTCTGACTTTGAGGGATTAGGCCACGATGGCGGCATTGTTGCTCCAACATAATAGCTATCTGGAGTACTTCGTTTTCAGTTTTACCAAAAAGACGGATATCATCAACATACCGTAGATATGTATAACCACCCTTATGTAGCTCAATGTCAATAGGAAGGAAAAACGCTTCGGCAAGGAAATCTGATGCTATTGGACCTTGAGGTATGCCGTGACCAGTCATTGCAGAACTATCGGCTGCTGACCATTTTTGGAACCACTCGCTCACAATATTCCATGTTTCCGGGTGAGGATTACGTGGAGACACAATCCGTATTAAAAGATCGTGGGAAATCGTATCGTAATAAGCCGAAAGGTCGAGATGGGCTGCCCATCGATAACCCTTATTGAAATATTCTACACACTTTTCCTGAAAAGCCCTATAAGTGATTTGCCAACGTTCAGTAAAGAAAATAGAATCACCGGGTTGAGCGAGCTTATTACTAAAAACAGTTTTATTCTCAACACGCTTACGTTTTTTGCATAACTTTCGCGCAAAAACATTTGCAATAGCTTGAAGGAGAATCTGGTCCTCAATGCCAAGAAGTGATATCGGGCGCTGGAGTCCGGATGGTTTCGGGAGATAGATTCGAACAGAATGATTTGGTTTCCATACCTTAGCAATCAGCTTCTTGTGCAAATCGCTAAGATTTTCATCTGCAGCACTCTCGTAAACAAGGTAAAGCTCGCGAAAAAATCGCTTATATTGGAGGTTCCGGCCAGTATTTATTCGCCTCCATGCAAGTTTGAGGTTCTTTATTGATACAAGAGATTCCCAACGCATCACATTTCCATTCAGATATTACTCAATTCAAACACTTTCGCCTGACCTTCCATTTCCTCTAGTGACATGTCAAGATTGACATAATACTATCGCAAACATTCCGCCTAAAACCGCTCCAACAAGGGTTTGCCATTTCTCGAGAATCAAAATCGTTTCTGGCATGATAGGGTAATCCTGAGACATCGAATGGTTTTTAACTCACTCAGCCCTCATTTCACTCCAAACAGGAATACATTAATAGCCGCACGGCATAATGGTCATGTCAGTCTGCAGCGCGTTATCAGGCGGAAATGACCTCTCTCTATACGGCTCAAGAATGTGTGGCCTTGTCAAGCGTCTGCTCCAACTCGGCGCGGCTTATCGTCTTTTGTTCGCGTCGGTCGGTTATCAGTCGCCAGAATTTGTCACTGCTTCCCAACTGTAGCTGCTCGGTATCCAATCCCTCGACACCCACGATTAATGCAATCGGCTTGCCGTCACGCATGATGACCACGCGCTCATGTTGAGCCTCTTGGACGCAGACATCCATTGTGGCCTGCGAAAGGTTCACGATTTTCATATAATTTCCTCCGTCGTTTTATGCGGCGGCTTGCGCCTAATCGCACGAATACTCACGATCGCCTGCTCCTCATCAACATCATAAAACACACGAAACACCCCGATTCGCAACTCCCAAACTGTTTCAATATGGCCCCAGGGGGGCACCAATCCGATTATCATCTTTTTATGCCGGGTAGGTTTGGCGGGTTGATAAGTCAGTTGCGCTTCGATGCGATCCAAAAGACACGACCGTTCGTATGCCCGTAGCTGGGCTAAATCCTCTTTGACACTTTCAGCATATTCGATTCTCATCCCTTTTGCCATACGGTTCTGTAGACCTCACAGATAATCAAATATAAATCAACATTCGATCTGCACAATTAATCCACCAGCGCGAGTGTACGTTCCAATATCTTTCCGCTCATTAAAGGTATTGTTCCATAAAAATACATCATATAGCGGCATCCTGCAATATGACAATAAACACGAGTTTTGGTACCAGCAGATATTTCTTCTAGTCCGCTCTCTCATATAATTGATTTCTTTATTGACAGTTCTGCACCATGGGGTGTCATGCCCGTCAGCATGACACCCCTCTCTTTTACGTTTTTCAGAACTCTTTTATTATACCGCGGCATCCCTAATTTTATGTATCTCCTTCACCATGCCTTCCGGCAGTTGTTCGGGCGTGTGTTCTTTGAGGATTCTTTTTACTTCCTCGTTGAGCCGGACGCCGAGCGTTTTTTCTCCCTCTCGATGCCAGGTGTCGAACCGCCGCCGGTCCATGAGATGGGGAAGCCAGAATTCCTTCCGGAAATTGAACGCCGTGTGCTCCTCGGCGATAAAGTGGCCGCCGGGACCGACTTTATCGATGAGGTCCAGCGCGAGCGTTTCGGGGGTCACCTGGATTCCCCGCATGATGCGCCGCACCATGTCGACGATCTCGTTTGTGAGGACGATCAGCTCGAGTGAGCCGGTGAGCGCCGATTCGAGGAATCCGATATCGTGCACCAGGTTGGAGCCGGAGAGCGCCGACATGAGGGTCGAAATTGACGCTTCCACTGCTGCCTGCTCATCCAGAACCTTTGAATCGCTGCAACCCGCAGTCCCGAATACCGGGAGACGGTAGAAATGCGCGATATCGGCCATCGCTGCGCTCAAAAGGTCAAGTTCGGGCGCGCCGTACGAGAGAACCGCATCCCTCATGTCCAGGATGGAAATCACCCCGCCGGTGATGAAAGGCGCACCGGGTTTTTTCAACTGGTGGATGACCAGCCCGCTCAGGCATTCCGCATTCCCGAGGGCAAGCACACCCGCCATGGTGACCGGAGCGGTCGCTCCCGACATGGGGCAGGGGGTGTAGACGACCGGGATTTCTTTTTCCGCGGCGAGCAGCAGTTTTCTCAGGGCCGTCCCGACATGCTTGAGCGGCGAGACCGGCTCCGCATAGAGGCAGATGAAAGGGTTCTTTCTCAGGTTTTCTTCGCTTCCGGCGACCAGGGAGGACATTTCGATGATGCCGTTCATACCCGCACGGTCATGAGCGGTGAAAACTATAGGCTTGGTATTGTTGAGAAGCATCGCCTCGAACTGGTGCTTGTCCGAAATTTCCCAGGGCGCATCGGAGACCAGCCCCAAGCTCATGATAAAGTCGATATTCGGGAGCCAGTCGCAGAGACGGGCCGCCGCAGCTATGTCTTCCCTGACCATGCGCCGCTTTTCCCTGGTAAAGGGATCGATAATATTCGGACAGTCCGAACCGGTGCCGAACCAGCTTTTGCAACCTTCAAGATGCACCTTCCGCGAACCGTCCCGCCCGCAGAGAGTGACCCGTTTCGGAGCTGTGACCAGCGCCTTTTCCACCAGCCAAGAGGGTATCCGCACTCTGCCGTCAGGCTCCACCCTCCCTCCGGCATCACCCAGGAGGGAGCGCGATTCCTCTTCGAGAACGAGAACTCCGGTCCTTTCCAGAATCTCGAGGCTCGCGCTGTGAATTTCCTCTATCTGATTATCAGAAAGAATCCTGAACTGCGGTGTTTCGAAAGCGAAGGAATTGCTTTTCATGTTCGCGCTCCTTATTGTAACAAAAATCGATATTTTTACCTGACATTTGATCCTTTTGCAAAAGTCGATATTTGAAGCAG